>NZ_JBDYCV010000017.1:33543-54301 GCF_040495915.1 Shigella sp. FJ200513
CATCTCTTACTTGATACGGCTTTAGTAGCGGTATCAAAAAATCTGCAGTAAAGTAAGTTTCCCGATGTATCCGTAGCTCAGCTGGATAGAGTACTCGGCTACGAACCGAGCGGTCGGAGGTTCGAATCCTCCCGGATGCACCATATTCTCCAAAAAATTTCCTTCAAAAATATCTCATTTCTAAATAACTACTTTATCCATTTCCTGAATTTTCTTCTCCTTCGCCATCAGCGACAAAATCAAGCAATTACGCTAAAGTAGCGTCATATTTTTCGACTTGCGAGAAGACCATGTACGAGCGTTATGCAGGTTTAATTTTTGATATGGATGGCACAATCCTGGATACGGCGCCTACGCACCGTAAAGCGTGGCGCGAAGTATTAGGGCACTACGGTCTTCAGTACGATATTCAGGCGATGATTGCGCTTAATGGATCGCCCACCTGGCGTATTGCTCAGGCAATTATTGAGCTGAATCAGGCCGATCTCGACCCGCATGCGTTAGCGCGTGAAAAAACAGAAGCAGTAAGAAGTATGCTGCTGGATAGTGTCGAGCCGCTTCCTCTTGTTGAAGTGGTGAAAAGTTGGCATGGTCGTCGCCCAATGGCTGTAGGAACGGGGAGTGAAAGCGCCATCGCTGAGGCATTGCTGGCGCACCTGGGATTACGCCGTTATTTTGACGCCGTCGTCGCTGCTGATCACGTCAAACACCATAAACCCGCGCCAGACACATTTTTGTTGTGCGCGCAGCGTATGGGCGTGCAACCGACGCAGTGTGTGGTCTTTGAAGATGCCGATTTCGGTATTCAGGCGGCCCGTGCAGCAGGCATGGACGCTGTGGATGTTCGCTTGCT
The DNA here is from genome assembly GCF_040495915.1 of Shigella sp. FJ200513. NCBI lineage: Bacteria > Pseudomonadati > Pseudomonadota > Gammaproteobacteria > Enterobacterales > Enterobacteriaceae > Shigella > Shigella sp. FJ200513. The sequence goes on from NZ_JBDYCV010000017.1 coordinate 34,397, forward strand.
GTGAGTGAAGCGTTATCGCTTTTCTCGTTGTTTGCCAGTAGTTTTCTCAGCGCTACACTATTACCCGGCAACTCCGAAGTCGTGCTGGTGGCAATGTTGCTTTCCGGGATCAGTCATCCCTGGGTTTTAGTTTTAACAGCAACAATGGGTAATAGCCTTGGAGGGTTAACTAACGTTATCCTTGGGCGTTTCTTTCCATTGCGTAAAACATCGCGCTGGCAAGAGAAAGCTACCGGCTGGCTGAAACGCTATGGTGCAGTCACGCTATTATTAAGCTGGATGCCCGTGGTTGGCGATTTACTGTGTCTGTTAGCGGGATGGATGCGCATCTCCTGGGGGCCAGTAATCTTTTTTTTGTGCCTTGGTAAAGCGTTACGCTATGTTGCAGTTGCAGCAGCGACCGTTCAGGGCATGATGTGGTGGCACTAATTGTAGGCCTGCACATATGGTCACCATTACAGTTATGCTAATTAAAACGATTTTGACAGGCGGGAGGTCAATTTGATCCCGGACGTATCACAGGCGCTGGCCTGGCTGGAAAAACATCCTCAGGCGTTAAAGGGGATACAGCGTGGGCTGGAGCGCGAAACTTTGCGTGTTAATGCTGATGGCACACTGGCAACAACAGGTCATCCTGAAGCATTAGGTTCCGCACTGACGCACAAATGGATTACTACCGATTTTGCGGAAGCATTGCTGGAATTCATTACACCAGTGGATGGTGATATTGAACATATGCTGACCTTTATGCGCGATCTGCATCGTTATACGGCGCGCAATATGGGCGATGAGCGGATGTGGCCGTTAAGTATGCCATGCTACATCGCAGAAGGTCAGGACATCGAACTGGCACAGTACGGCACTTCTAACACCGGACGCTTTAAAACGCTGTATCGTGAAGGGCTGAAAAATCGCTACGGCGCGCTGATGCAAACCATTTCCGGCGTGCACTACAATTTCTCTTTGCCAATGGCATTCTGGCAAGCGAAGTGCGGTGATATCTCGGGCGCTGATGCCAAAGAGAAAATTTCTGCGGGCTATTTCCGCGTTATCCGCAATTACTATCGTTTCGGTTGGGTTATTCCTTATCTGTTTGGTGCATCTCCGGCGATTTGTTCTTCTTTCCTGCAAGGAAAACCAACGTCGCTGCCGTTTGAGAAAACCGAGTGCGGTATGTATTACCTGCCGTATGCGACCTCTCTTCGTTTGAGCGATCTCGGCTATACCAATAAATCGCAAAGCAATCTTGGTATTACCTTCAACGATCTTTACGAGTACGTAGCGGGCCTTAAACAGGCAATCAAAACGCCATCGGAAGAGTACGCGAAGATTGGTATTGAGAAAGACGGTAAGAGGCTGCAAATCAATAGCAACGTGCTGCAGATTGAAAACGAACTGTATGCGCCGATTCGTCCAAAACGCGTTACCCGCAGCGGCGAGTCACCTTCTGATGCGCTGTTACGTGGCGGCATTGAATATATTGAAGTGCGTTCGCTGGACATCAACCCGTTCTCGCCGATTGGTGTAGATGAACAGCAGGTGCGATTCCTCGACCTGTTTATGGTCTGGTGTGCGCTGGCTGATGCACCGGAAATGAGCAGTAGCGAACTTGCCTGTACGCGCGTTAACTGGAACCGGGTGATCCTTGAAGGTCGCAAACCGGGCCTGACGCTGGGTATCGGCTGCGAAACCGCGCAGTTCCCGTTACTGCAGGTGGGTAAAGATCTGTTCCGCGATCTGAAACGCGTCGCGCAAACGCTGGATAGCATTAACGGCGGCGAAGCGTATCAGAAAGTGTGTGATGAACTGGTTGCCTGCTTCGATAATCCCGATCTGACTTTCTCTGCCCGTATCTTAAGGTCTATGATTGATACTGGTATTGGCGGAACAGGCAAAGCGTTTGCAGAAGCCTACCGTAATCTGCTGCGTGAAGAGCCGCTGGAAATTCTGCGCGAAGAGGATTTTGTAGCCGAGCGCGAGGCATCTGAACGCCGTCAGCAGGAAATGGAAACCGCTGATACCGAACCGTTTGCGGTGTGGCTGGAAAAACACGCCTGACAGAAAAGAAAAAGGCCACTCGGGAGTGGCCAAAATTTCATCTCTGAATTCAGGGATGATGATAACAAATGCGCGTCTTTCATATACTCAGACTCGCCTGGGAAGAAAGAGTTCAGAAAATTTTTAAAAAAATTACCGGAGGTGGCTAAATGCCGTTGTTAGATAGCTTCACAGTCGATCATACCCGGATGGAAGCGCCTGCAGTTCGGGTGGCGAAAACAATGAACACCCCGCATGGCGACGCAATCACCGTGTTCGATCTGCGCTTCTGCGTGCCGAACAAAGAAGTGATGCCAGAAAGAGGGATCCATACCCTGGAGCACCTGTTTGCTGGTTTTATGCGTAACCATCTTAACGGTAATGGTGTAGAGATTATCGATATCTCGCCAATGGGCTGCCGCACCGGTTTTTATATGAGTCTGATTGGTACGCCAGATGAGCAGCGTGTTGCTGATGCCTGGAAAGCGGCAATGGAAGACGTGCTGAAAGTGCAGGATCAGAATCAGATCCCGGAACTGAACGTCTACCAGTGTGGCACTTACCAGATGCACTCGTTGCAGGAAGCGCAGGATATTGCGCGTAGCATTCTGGAACGTGAGGTACGCATCAACAGCAACGAAGAACTGGCACTGCCGAAAGAGAAGTTGCAGGAACTGCACATCTAGTCAGTAAACTATCTTCACAATTAATTGAAAAAAGCCAGTTCAAATGAACTGGCTTAGTTGTACTTAGTGCGCACCGCCTCCGCCGCCACCTGCGCCAAATGGCGGTTTAGCAAACCACACCAGCCCCAGCAGTACGAGGAATATCCCGGCTGACATCCAGAAGATCTCATTGGCGGAAATAATCAGCCCCTGATTGGTGATCTGCTGGGCAATCCAGCCTGATGCCTGCTGTTGCGTCATCCCAAGCCCTTCCAGTTGACTGTACATCGCCTGGGCATTCGGGTTGAACGGGTTTACCGACTCAGTCAACTGCGCATGGTGCATCGACTCGCGGTTGGTCCACATGGTCGTGGTTATCGACGTGCCGATAGACCCCGCCAGCGTTCGCGTAAAGTTAGAGAGGCTCGATGCCGCCGCCAGTCGTTCCGGTGGCAAACCAGACAGCGTAATGGTGGTCAGCGGCATAAAGAAGCAGACCACCGCAAACCCCTGGATAAACTGCGGCCAGGCCGACGCGCAAAAATCCATACCTGGTTCAAAGGTATAGGCACGCCAGTAGAAGCAGACGGCATACATAATAAAGCTGAAGGTTACCAGCCGCCGCATATCCAGTTTATGCGCGAAGCGGCCGATAATCGGCGACAGAATCACCGGAATAATCCCTACCGGCGCAGAGGCCAAACCTGCCCGGGTCGCCGTGTAACCGTAGACCTCCTGCAACAACTGCGGCAGCAGAACAATAGCGCCGAAGTAGAGCATATACGCGAGGCTGATACACAAGCAGCCGATGGTGAAGTTGCGCGACTTAAACAACGACAGATCGACTATCGGGTTATCGTCGGTCAGCTCCCAGACAATCAGGAAGCAGATAGCCACCACCGCCACCACGGTAAGAATGATAATTTCCTGTGATGAAAAACAGTCCAGCTCTTTACCGCGGTCGAGCATAATCTGCAGGCTGCCGATACCAATAACCAGCAGTGCCAGCCCCACGGCATCAATCCGCCGCCGTTCGGTGCGGGTTTCACGTCCGCGCAGGGTTTGCAGTGTCATCAACACCACCGCCACGCCAATCGGCACGTTGATGAAGAATATCCAGCCCCAGTGGTAATTATCGCTGATATAACCGCCGAGGATCGGGCCGCAAATTGGCGCGACAATCACCGTCATCGACCACAACGCCAGCGCGATCGAGCGTTTGGCTGGCGGGTAGTTATTCAGCAATAGACTTTGCGAAAGCGGGATCAACGGCCCGGCGACAATCCCCTGAATCACGCGGAAGAAGATCAGCATATTCAGGCTGCTGGAGACACCACACGCCCAAGACGCAATAGCAAAGGCGATGGTGGACCAAAGGAACAGTTTCACTTCCCCGACGCGCTTTGCCAGCCAGCCGGTAAGCGGGATCGAGATGGCATTCGCCACCCCGAAAGAAGTGATTACCCACGTTCCTTGGCTGAGCGATGAGCCCAGATTCCCGGCGATAGTGGGGATCGCCACGTTAGCAATGGTGGAGTTCAGCACCTGCATGAATGTCGCCAGTGACAGCGCAATCGTCATAATGACCAGTTGCGCGCCTTCCAGCGGTTTTTGCTGTTGCATCACACGCACCTCTGGATTAGCCAGCGTTAGCTTTTACGATATCGTCGATCAGTTTATTGACAGGTGCCAGGCTGATTTCACGCGCGGTACTTACCGCGACCGGTGTTGAACGTACTTTATTTGCCAGTACCTGACCGTCACGGTTAGTGGTATTGACGCTCACCAGCGTGGACAAACCAATGCGCAGCGGGTATTGCTCCAGCTGTTTCTGGTCCAGTTCGATACGCACAGGTAGACGCTGAACGACTTTGATCCAGTTACCGGTCGCATTTTGCGCCGGAAGCAGTGAGAACGCGCTACCTGTGCCCATATCCAGACCAACCACTTTACCGGTGTATTTCACATCATCGCCGTAAATATCGGTGGTGATGGTGACCGGCTGACCGATGCGCATATTGGCAATCTGCGTCTCTTTAAAGTTGGCATCCACCCACATATTGGTGGCTGGAACGACCGCCATCAGCGGCGTCGTTGGGCTAATTTGCGCACCCGGTTGCACGGCACGACGGGAAACATAACCGGTCATCGGACTGACAATACGGGTACGCTCCAGCGCCAGCTAGGCGTTACGTACTTCGGTGGCAGCCTGTTGCACGGCAGGCTGATCTTCCAGTTTAGTCCCCAGAATCATCGCCTGATTGGCATTGTATTGTTGAATAGCGACGTCCAGTTGCGCCTGGGCACTGGTGACGGCGTCGCGGGCGTGTTGCAGCTCTTCGCGACCAATCAGGTTGGCATTGCCCAGCGGCACACGGCGGTTGTAGTCGCTTTGTGCTTTCGCGAGGGCGATTTTTTGCACCTCAATATTCGCCTGCAACTGTTTGCTGTTAATCATCAGCTGGTGGGTTTGGCGAACGCTGGAAGCCAGTGCAGTTTTGGCTTTTTCAAACGCCTGGCGAGCATCTGTCGGGTCGAGAGTGACCAGAACATCGCCTTCTTTTACAAAATCGGTGTTATCGGCCCAGACTTTCGTCACGCTGCCAGACACCTGAGACATAATTTGAATCTGATTCCCTGCCACGTATGCGTCATCGGTTTCTTCGAAATGACGCAGTACCAAAAACCAATAAATCCCTATCGCTACGGCAATAATTATAAAGAGCAAGGTGAGAAGGAGGAGCAGACGCTTACGTTTGCCGCTCTTCTTTACCGGTTGCTGCGGGGTTTGAGTCTCCGCATTTGCGCTCATATTGTTCTCCACGATCTTCTTAACTCATCGGCTGAGCCGACCTGCTTGCCAAAAAGGCCAGCATGTTGCGATGCTGGCCGGTCATTTTTTCTTTTATAAATCTGGATTTTTGAGCGAGATGACGCGTTAGCTCATCGCTTCGAGAACCACACCGTCTTGTTCCATCTGGTCGAGACGGGAGAGCAATTTGCGGGTGATTTGCTCGAGCTGATCTTTTTCTGTTGTGCTGAGCGCGGACCAGAGTTGATGCAGGCAGTTATGCTGCGGTGGTAAAACCTCGCGCAAAAACTCGTGACCTTTTTCCGTTAATTGCAGATGCAGGCAGCGGCGATCGTTATCGCTTTTACGACGTTCGATCCAACCGCGTTTTTCCAGTTCATCGGCAATACGCGTCGCGTTGGTACGGGATGATCCAAGAGCACAACTTAATTCAGAAGGCTGAATACTGTGGTTTTCCTGAGACTCCAGCGTAATCAACGCCATAAACAACGTCTCGTTAATCCCCTGAGCCTTCAGCATTTTATTGCGGTTCTCCAGCAGCTTGCTTTGCATGTGCATGCAAAGACGAGTCAGAAGGATCTCCTGATAAGGAAAATCTTCGTGGCGGCTGGCGCGAAATTTTAGCATTTGTTCAATGGGCGTAAACGAACTATCCATTTGGGTATGACCTCATTAATTTCAGCCGATATAGTAACGACAGTGACAAATAAAGTAAATGTATTGTTTTAGAAAAATGATTCTTGTGGGTTATATAATCGCCATCACTTTCCAGGCGAGCCCATAGGCCAGCGCACTAAGCAGTGTTGGGATGATAATGCTGCGTGTTTTATAGAAACTGGCACCCAGTACCGCGAAGCCGACCAGCGTGGGCACGAAACGGCGTGTATCGTGCATCACTTCTGGTGCGGTAGAGACAACCAGCAGAGCGCATATCGAGGCGATGCCAATGGTGTCGAGCAAAATACCTACCGCGCCACGTTTGGTTGGGCGGGCATTACCCACACGCAGGCGCAGCGGCAAATAGCGGAAGCAATAATTCGCCGCGCCAACCAGTAACCCAAGCAGCAGAACCTCATAGCTCATCGGGCGCTCCTTGCCAGAATGCCTGGATTAACGCAGTGAGGCAGCCACAGACAATGCCTGCCAGAATGGCGACGGGAATAGAAAATAGCGTTACGCCTGCAAGGGCACCAACTAAAGCTGCGGTAACGCAAAGAGATTGTTTGCGCTGGAAAGAGGCGAGCAGGAAACTCATAAAGAGTGCCGGAAGCATAAAACCTAATGCAGCTTCAACGGCGGGATAACCTTGCAGCAAGCCGCTGCCGGAGAATGCCCCTATTACCGTACCAAATACCCACGATGACCATGAACTGAAGGCAATGCCGATCATCCAGTTCTCGCTCCAGCGGCGATTATTGCGTACCAGTTTTGCGGTGGCGGCGGCAAAAACCTCATCCGTCAGGCCAAACGCCCATAGGGCGGTTTTCGATTTTTGCAGACGCTGAATAATACGGCTACGCAGTGACGGGCCATACAAAACATGGCGAACATCCATTGCCATGACGCTCAGTGCAGCAACCCACAAACTACTCCCGGCTGCCAGCATCGCGGTAATGACGAACTGGCTCGCGCCTGCATAAATGATGCAGGAGAAAAAAACGCTTTCGAGAGGAGAGAATCCCAGACGGGTCGCATTCAGACCGAACGCAAAGGCCACCGGAATATAACTAATAACAATCGGTAAACTGTCTTTGCATCCTTCCATGAAGGTCGCCGAACCAGGAGCAGGCTGTGGAGTAGGGCTTTCCATAGAGTGTACGCTTAACGATTGTTAATATTATAAATAGACTGAATGAATATCTTAACCTTATCAGACTGATGGGCTTCTTAACACCCTTATAAGTGTAAAGCCACGAAAACGGTTGCTGATTGCTTAATTTGCGGCTTCCTGACGATGAAAACCTCGCCACCAGACCAGTAAGTTAACCAGGGCAATCGTCGCGCCAGCCAGACAAACGCCAGCCCAACCGCCATGTTGCCAGGCTGAGGCTGAAATTAGCGAACCGGCGGCACCGCCAATAAAGTAGCTGGTCATGTAACCTGCGGTCAGGCGATTACGCGCATCAGGATGTATTCGATAAATTACCGTCTGGTTAGTGATATGCACGCCCTGTACGGTGAGGTCCAGCACCAGAATGCCGATAATCAACGCCAGTACGGAAGTGTGACCAAACCAGATTGCCAGCCATGAAAGTAACAGCAGAAGCAGACCGAAAGTTGTGGTGCGATTTGCCCTTGTCGGCAAAACCGCCCGCCGGACGAGCGCCCAACGCTCCGGCAGCTCCCGCAAGCCCAAACAGACCAATGTCACCATCGCTGTAGTTAAAAGGTGGAGCGGCAAGCAAAAAGGCCATTGAGGTCCAGAGAATGCTGAAGTTGGCAAAGGTCATGCAGCCCAGCAACGCGCGGGTGCGCAGGATCTTATCGCTGATGAACATGCTGAAAACGGAACCCAACAACTGTGGGTAGTTGAGGTGGGTTTCTGATTTCATTTGTGGCAGACCACGCCATAATGCCAGCGCCATCAGTGCCATTAACACCGAAGCAACCCAAAAGACGGTGCGCCAGCCGCCGAGGTTTGCCAGTAACCCGGCAACGGTTCGTGCCAGCAATATCCCCAACAGCAGACCGCTCATAATGGTGCCAACCACTTTGCCGCGTTTATCCGGTGAAGCCAGCGTCGCTGCCAGCGGAACCAGAATTTGTGCCACGACTGAGAATAAACCGGTTAATGCCGTACCGAGGATCATCATCGCCAGTGACTGACTGCTGGCAGTGATTAACATACCGCCCGCTGCCAGTAAGGTCATCGAGACAATCAGGCGGCGGCGTTCAAACATATCACCGAGGGGAACAAGAAACAGTAGACCTGCGGCATAGCCCAACTGCGCGGCGGTAACAATAAAGCCTGCCGAACTGGCGGAAAGGGAAAAGTTACGCGCGATGGTGTCGAGCAATGGCTGGGCGTAATAGTTACTGGCTACCGCCAGACCGGTGGCGATAGACATCAGCACGATCAGCGCCGGGCTAAGCTCATGATTAGGTTTAGTCATTATTTTTGTTCATCAGGTGATGATTAAGCTGGAAATCAATAATAGCGGATGTTGATGAATATGGGATGAAAGATAGCTTGTTGAAATGTGCGATGTGGTTTGTAGGCATGATAGGACGCGTCAGCGTCGCATCAGGCATTGTGTACAGAGCGGCGGATGAGGCGAAAACGCCTTATCCGCCCGAATAAAAATTACTTCTGCGCTGCCAGCGCCTCATTCACCCAGCCATCGAACTGCTGCTGGTGGGCTTTGATCCAGCCATCAACGTGGCCCTGAATATCGCCTTCTGAGGCTTTGCCGTCATGCATAATGGCGTTCTGGGCGTTAATATCGGCCACTGGCAACTGCATAATGGCAAACAGTTTGGCTGCCGCCGGATTTTTCTCGGTCCAGGCTTTGTTGGCAACGATATGCATGGTGCTGACCGGGAAGCCGTAATTCGCGCCATTCGGCAGTTTGGTATCGGCATTTTTATCGCCCGGCAGTGCGGAGAACGGCACCTGCAACCAGACCACATCTTTCCCTGGCTTCAGCTCATTACTCACCCAGTACGGCGTCCAGGTGTAATAAAACACCGGTTTGCCCTCTTTGTAGCGACTGATGGTGTCGGCCATCATCGCTGCGTAGTTCCCCTGATTATGCGTCACGGTGTTGGTCAGTTCATACGCGGCAAGCTGGTGGTTGATCGCACCTTCGCAGCCCCAGCCAGGGTTACAACCGGTTAAATCCGCTTTACCGTCGCCGTTGGTATCGAACAGTTTGGCGATCTTCGGATCTTTCAGTTGTGCGATGTTGGTGATTTTGTATTGGTCGGCGGTTTTCTTATCGATCAGGTAACCCTGTGCTGCGCCGTTAACAAATACCCCTTCACGATAAAATTTCTTATCGCCACCGGCAGCTTCGTACATGTTGTCATGGAGTGGCGTCCAGTTCACGGCGGTGAAGGTTGCATCGCCGGAAGCAAGCGAGGTGTAGCCAACGTTGTAATCCACTTCGCTGGGTTTGTTGACGGTATAACCTAATTTCTCCAGCGCACGACTGACCAGCAGCGTCTGGAAGGTTTCTTCAGTGATGGTGCTCTGAACTGGATTAACAGTAATGCCTTTGCCCGGCAGATCGGCAGCAAAAGTTTGTGTAGAGATAAGCGTGGCAAACGCTGTCGCAAAAAGTACGCTATGTCGCATTGTTATTCCTTTTTTTGGCAGGGTGATAATGCCCGGCGTCACCGGGCAAGTGCAGAGTTACTTAATGAATGGGCGGGTCAGCAGACCAACAGGGCCAGTGGTGTACCAGCGACGGTTGCCGCGACTGCGTGAGTCGCGCCCAACGGCCTGCGTCAGGCGATCGAGGATAATGGCGAGGATCACAATCCCGACGCCGCCAACGGTGGCAAGCCCCATATCCAGACGACCGATACCGCGAAGTACCATCTGACCCAGCCCGCCGACGGCAATCATCGAGGCAATGACCACCATAGAAAGGGCCAGCATCAGCGTCTGGTTAACGCCCGCCATAATGGTCGGCATCGCCAGCGGTAACTGAACTTTGAACAGCATCTGGCGCGGGCTGGCACCGAATGAGCGCGAGGCTTCAATCAGATCCGCCGGAACCTGGTTAATCCCCAGAATGGTCAGACGGATAATCGGCGGCAGCGCAAAGATGATCGTCACCACCACGCCCGGCACGTTACCGATACCAAATAGCATGACGATTGGCACCAGATAAACAAACGCTGGCGTGGTCTGCATGGCATCAAGCAGTGGACGAATAATTTTCGCCGCTCGCGGACTTCTCGCCAGCCATATCCCCAACGGCAAACCGATGACGATACAGAACAGCAGGGCAGTTAACACCAGCGCCAGAGTCACCATTGCCTGCGACCAGGCACCGATTGCGCCGATGGCAATCAGCGAGACCAGCGTCGCCACGCCCATTCCGACCCCGGAAATCTGCCAGGTGATGAGAGCGAAAACGATAATCGCCACTGGCGCTGGCATACCCAGCAGCAATTGCTGGAAACCGTTGAGGATATAATCAACCGGAACGCGCACGCCCTGGAAGACGGGACGGAAATGGGTAACAACCCAGTCGATCCCTTCAGTGACCCAACTGTCGAGCGGGATCAGCGTTTTATGGAACGGATCGAGAATATTAAAATGCTCGACGTTTGGCGCAGGCGTACTGGTCAGCCAGTCAGCACCACCGCCGTCAGCCGGTGCAGTCGTCGGTGTACCCCAGGCGTCTGCGGATTGCGCGGCACTGTCCGCCGCTGGCGTGGTATCCCACGGATTATTTTGATCAGCCATTATTTACCCCCTCACGATCTAAAGCGCGCAGCAGCATTCCTTTCGAAATGATGCCGACATACTGTTGGTCCTCGTCGACCACGGGCACCGCACAGGGTGCCTGTCCGACATGAGAGAGCAACTCGCTAAGAGGCGTTTGTGCATCGACTGCTAACGGCGCATCAATCAGCGCCGCATCAAGACCTTGCTGCTGCGTTAACGCGGTTTTAAGCGAATCGATGGAGACTGCGCCGACAAACTTATTACCGCGTTCGATAACGTAGCCATATTCGCGATCTTCATCCTGCAATAATTTCAGTGCCGAACGTGGGCCGAAGCCAGGAGTTTTACGAATTAAGCCATTCGGTGTCCGGCGGGCAATATCTTTCGCACTGAACACCTGACTAATATCAACGCCACGGAAGAAGGTACGGACATAATCATTCGCCGGATTATTGAGAATTTCATCCGGTGTGCCGACCTGTACCACTTCACCATTTTGCATAATGGCAATTCGGTCGCCAATACGCATGGCTTCATCAAGATCGTGGGAAATAAAGACAATGGTGCGCTGATGTTTCGCCTGTAATTTTACCAGCTCATCCTGCATCTCGGTGCGAATTAATGGATCGAGCGCCGAGAAGGCTTCGTCCATTAATAATATATCCGGATTAATCGCTAACGCGCGGGCTAATCCCACACGTTGACGCATCCCGCCAGAGAGTTCATCCGGGTAGCTGTGGGCATAATTTTCCAGCCCGACCTGACGCAGTGCATCAAGGGCTTTTTCCCGGCGTTCTTCGGCATTAATTCCGGCCAATTCCATACCGAACGCAGTATTGTCCAGCACGGTCATATGCGGCATTAAGGCAAAGGACTGGAAGACCATCGCAATCTTTTTTCTGCGCACCTCACGGAGTTCGGCGTCGGATATTTTGGCAATATCCACACCATCAATCAGCACTTGCCCGCGGGTGGGTTCAATCAGGCGATTGAGAAGGCGTACCATTGTGGATTTACCCGAGCCGGATAATCCCATGATGACAAATATCTCGCCTTCTTCAATGGCCAGACTGGCGTCTTTTACGCCAAGCGATAGCCCAGTTTTTTCCAGAATTTGTTCTTTTGAAAGTCCTTGTTCGATATATTTGAACGCTCGCTGTGGATGCTCACCAAATATTTTATAAAGATTTTTAATTTTTAATTTAATGGCCATGCAATAGAATGATTTCTTTATTTGTTTATGTCGATATATTACCCAATGGGAATAGTCACTTTTTTCTACCCTAACATACTGAGAATCTGAGGCAACCCCTGAGGGCAAATGTGGCATGAATATTGATGCGAGCAAATCGCCGGAATTTTCCGTGATATAAGGGCTGAGAGCAAATCGAGAAAAGTTGATATTTTTTGTCATAGATAGCGAAAAAACGCCTGAATATTGTAGTTTCAGGCGAATAATGCAACAGAGTATCAGTGTAGATCACTACAGAATATTTGCGTGATAAAAAGCTATTTGGCGGGAATTATTTCCCTGCTGCGGGTAGTGATATTTTTGAAAATAACACCCTCAGAAATTCCAGTCTTCATCTTCTGTTTCAACCGCTTTCCCCATCACATAAGAGGAGCCTGAACCGGAAAAGAAATCGTGATTTTCATCGGCATTCGGCGAAAGCGCGGCGAGGATTGCCGGATTCACTTCCGCCATTTCTGCGGGAAATAACGGTTCGTAGCCCAGATTCATCAAAGCCTTATTGGTGTTGTAACAGAGAAACGCTTTCACATCGTCAGCCCACGGGGTTTCGGCGTACAGCTCATCGGTGTATTGCAACTCGTTGTCGTAGAGTTCCAGCAACAAATCGAAGGCGAAACTCTTCAACTCTTCACGTTGTCCCAGAGATATCTTTTCCATGTTTTTCTGATATTTATAGCCTATGTAGTAACCGTGGACTGCTTCATCGCGGATAATCAGACGGATCAGGTCCGCGGTATTGGTCAGCTTTCCGCGGCTGGAAAAATACATCGGCAGCCAGAAACCGGAATAGAACAAAAAAGATTCAAGAAACACACTGGCGATTTTCTTTTTCAGCGGATCATCACCGCGATAATGTTGCTGAATAATCTGAGCTTTTCGCTGCAACGGTGCGTTTTCTTCACTCCAGGCGTAGGCGGCATCGACATCTTTGGTCTGGCACAGCGTCGAGAAAATCGAACTGTAAGAGCGGGCATGAACCGCTTCCATAAAGCTGATATTCGATAATACCGCCTCTTCATGAGGCGTGAGCGCATCGGGCATCAGCGAAGGCGCGCCGATAACATTTTGCAGCGTGTCGAGCAGCGTCAGGCCAGTAAAAACGCGCATCGTCAGTTGTTGTTCTACGACAGTTAATGTCTGCCAGGCGGGAATATCGTTCGACAGCGGCACCTTTTCTGGTAGCCAGAAATTGCTGGTCAGGCGATTCCACACCTCCAGATCTTTATCGTCAGATATCTTGTTCCAGTTGATGGCGCTGATACGTGAGAGTTTCATAGATATTCCTTAAAGTGCACAGGAGACGCAGCCTTCAATTTCAGTGCCTTCCAGCGCCATCTGACGCAGGCGGATGTAATAGAGCGTTTTGATACCTTTGCGCCAGGCGTAAATCTGCGCTTTGTTGATATCGCGAGTGGTGGCGGTATCGGGGAAAAACAGCGTCAGCGACAGCCCCTGATCGACATGGCGAGTCGCTTCCGCGTAGGTGTCGATGATCTTTTCTGCGCCAATTTCGTAAGCGTCCTGATACAGCGCCAGATTTTCGTTAGTCATAAACGGGGCAGGGTAGTAAACGCGTCCTGTTTTGCCCTCTTTGCGTATCTCTACTTTCGCCACAATCGGATGAATACTCGACGTAGCATGGTTGATATAAGAGATAGACCCGGTTGGCGGCACCGCCTGGAGATTCTGGTTGTATATGCCGTAGCGCATCACGTCGTCGCGCAGTTGCGCCCACATCTCACGGGTAGGTAACGTAATACAGCTGCGGGCAAACAGTTCGCCAACTTTCGCCGTTTTCGGCTGCCAGTTACCTTGCAGATATTGGCTGAAATATTCACCACTGGCATAGCGTGACTGTTTGAACCCGGCGAAGGTTTCACCGCGTTCGCGCGCCAGCAACATCGAGGTACGCAGTGCGTGCCAGGTGATGGTATAGAAATAGAGATTGGTGAAATCCAGGGCTTCCGGCGAACCATAAGCGATGCCTTCCCTCGCCAGATAACCATGTAAATTCATCTGCCCCAGTCCGATGGCGTGCGAGGCGGCATTTCCGGCTTCGATGGACGGCACGCTGCGGATATGACTCATATCTGACACCGCCGTTAAACCGCGCACGGCAGTCTCTACCGTGCGGGAAAAATCGGGGGAATCCATGGTGTGCGCAATATTCAACGAACCTAAATTGCAGGAAATATCATGGCCTGTGCGGGCATAGTCGAGATTCTCGTCATACTCTGAGGCGCTGTTAACCTGCAAAATTTCTGAGCAGAGATTACTCATATTTATGCGCCCGGCGATAGGGTTAGCACGGTTTACTGTGTCTTCATACATGATGTAGGGATAGCCGGACTCAAACTGGATTTCTGCCAGTCGCTGGAAGAAATCACGGGCGTTGAGGTATTTTTTGCGGATGCGTTCATCGGCAACCAGTTCGTCATAGTGTTCGCTAATGGCGATATCGGCAAACGGCTTGCCATAAACTCGCTCAACGTCATAGGGCGAAAACAGCGCCATCTGCGCATTCTCTTTTGCCAGATGGAAAGTGATATCCGGGATCACCACGCCCAGCGACAGTGTTTTAATGCGGATTTTTTCGTCGGCATTTTCCCGTTTCGTGTCGAGAAAACGCAGAATATCGGGATGATGAGCATGTAAATAGACTGCACCTGCCCCCTGACGCGCGCCGAGTTGGTTGGCATAGGAAAATGCGTCTTCCAACATTTTCATCACCGGAATTACGCCAGAAGATTGATTTTCAATACGTTTAATTGGCGCGCCCGCTTCCCGCAGATTCGACAGCAAAAATGCTACGCCGCCGCCGCGTTTCGACAGCTGCAGTGCGGAATTTACCGCCCGACCAATCGACTCCATATTGTCTTCAATACGCAGCAAAAAACAGGAAACCAGTTCGCCGCGCTGCTGCTTACCGCAGTTGAGGAATGTTGGCGTGGCTGGCTGAAAGCGTCCTGACAGCATTTCATCGGTCAGTTGCAACGCCAGCGTCTCATCGCCTTGTGCCAGCGTCAGCGCCACCATCGTGACTCGATCGGCAAAATCTTCCAGATAACGTTTACCGTCGAATGTCTTCAACGTATAGCTGGTGTAAAACTTCCATGCCCCGAGGAATGTCTGGAAACGAAAACCGCTGGTGTGTGCGTGGGCAAACAGCGTAATGACAAAGTCGCGAGAGTAGCGATTAAGAACGCTTTCATCATAGTAACCTTCGTTGACCAGCCAGTTCAGGCGCTGCTGCTGGCTACTGAAGGTCACACTGTTCGGACGCACATGCGTCGCAATAAAGGCGTCAACGGCCTGGCGGTCTTTATCGAACTGAATGCGACCTGCGCTATCGTAAAGATTAAGCATCGCATTCAGCGCGTGGTAATCCATCGTTTCCTGCGTCAGGCATTCTGCGGTTGTCGTTGCCAAAATTCGGTTACTCCTTTACGAACGTTTTCGATATCGCTTTGCGTACCCATGAGTTCAAAACGGTACAGCCACGGCACGCCGCATTTCCGGGCAATCACATCTCCGGCGCGGCCATACGCCTCACCAAAGTTGCGATTACCAGAAGCAATAACGCCGCGAAGCAACGCCCGGTTGTGCTCGTCGTTTAAAAAGCGAATTACCTGTCGTGGCACCGCGCCAGCCGTACCGCCGCCGCCGTAAGAGGGCACGATCAGGATGTAAGGCTCGTCTACCTGAATCCGTTCCCGCTCATTGAGCGGGATGCGCACCGCGGGCAGACCTAAACGTTCGATAAAACGCTGCGTGTTTTCGGAGCTGCTGGAGAAGTAGACGAGCTGGCTCATGCACTGGCCGCGTGTGGCGCTGGATGCAGACGGTTAATCATGTCCGGACGGAAACCAGACCAGCTAAGATCGCCAGCAATCACTACCGGCAACTGACGAAAGCCCTGAGCACGCAACGCTTCCGCTGCTTCAGGAACGCGATCGACATTAATCATTTCAAAATCAAAGCCCCGGTTTTCCATCGCCCGTTTGGTGGCGTGGCACTGAACGCAATCGTTACGAGTATAAATAGTTATGCGCATGATTCGTATTTCCGTTTAAAATGAAGATACGGCGCGATGATACGCGTCGGGTTGTCTCTCTGTTGATACAGAGATACTAGATGTAGTTGAAAAAAGATTCAACTACACAATATATAGCAAATAGTGATCGAAATTACCCTGGATATGAGCGTGACGGGGGAGGGGGATTTTTGTGATTCACCAGGCAAAAAGAAACCCCGAAGACAGGCTTCGGGGTCAAAGACGCGTATTTATTATCATTTTTGCACTACGATTTGCGCATGCTTAACAGTGCGCCGATAAAAATACCTACCGCAGCTGCTGTACCCACGCTACACCAGGGTCTTTCACGAACAAAAGAATCCGCTCAGCCAACGGCATCGCGCGCGGCTTGCTGGACGCGAGTACGACCATGCATTCGCGCCCTGGTTTCTTTCAGCAACGCCTGAGCTTTACTGCGTGCGGCTTCAGCTTCCCCTTTGGCGTCGCTGCCCCAGGACTTCAATACAGATTCGAGGCTGTCAGCTAATTGATTGACATCATTCTGGATATCCTGCACGCCATCATCAACGTCGTTGCGGTTCGGTCGGTTAAACATATGATCCCCCATTAGAATTCGATGTAATTTTCAGTGTAGACCATAATTTTCTTAACTGAGGTTCATCGCGGCTTTATGGACTTTTCTGAAAGCGTTGTGAATGCGCAATCAGGTAAGGTAGGCCCGCGGTTGAAAATAACGAGGATCAAATATGTATTTACGACCAGACGAGGTGGCGCGCGTACTTGAAAAAGTCGGTTTTACTGTCGATGTGGTAACCCAGAAAGCGTATGGTTACCGCCGTGGGGAAAATTATGTCTATGTTAATCGCGAAGCGCGAATGGGACGTACCGCTCTGGTAATTCATCCAACATTAAAAGAACGCAGTTCAACACTGGCTGAACCCGCTTCCGATATTAAAACTTGCGATCATTACCAGCAATTTCCGCTCTATTTAGCAGGCGAGCGACACGAGCATTACGGTATCCCGCATGGCTTTAGTTCGCGTGTTGCGCTTGAACGTTATTTGAATGGTTTATTTGGCGAAGCCAGTTAAAGACGCGACTGGCGATGCCAGTCGCGAAAAGAAGAGTCAGGCTTTTACCTGCTGGTAACGGCTGACTTTAAACAGTCGGCGGCAATAATCGAGGAAGTAGCCATAAACCGCCCCCATCAACATCGAAACAACGATGTTTGAACTGACCGCCGCCATAATCTGATGCCAGTCTGCGCCCACCACTAACAAGATCGCCACATACACCGGTGACTGGAACGTCACATAAGCCAGGATATCAGCCAGATTTTTTATCCAGCCCGACGGGCTAACTTTGCGTGCCGCGCGCATAAACAGATCGCGGTACATACCGTATGGCCATGCAATTAAGATGTTCACCGGAATCGCTACCAATCTGGAATAAAAAGACTGTTCGAAGCTCATTCCGGAGAGGAAAACTTCAATACACATGTTCACGACAGAACAGTAAACAACCATCGCGAACGTATCTGCAACTGCATGACGCAAGCGTGACTGCGGTGAGAACATGCTAATGCTCCTTAATAAAAGCGTAATGGGATGTTAATGGAGATGAAAGCAGTGGATCTCATTGCCATCTGCATTTTTGCATAGCGTATATCGCTGTCTATGACTAATCAATTAGTGAAAAATTTTTATTTAGTTAGTTTTTGTAGATAAAATATTCCGTAACGGCTCGTTTTTTGTACATTGTGGATTTTTACATGCCAATATGATTTATTTTCAATTAAATCAATTAGATATGATCTTGCCTTTAATTTCACTAATGAAAGTTTGGGGGGGAGGTAACGCTATAAGCGTAGAGAATTCGGTGTTTGTCATGACCGGGTCATTTACAGCATTTTTGATGCCAGAAAATGTACATTAACAGCAGAAAGCACCAGTGAGGGGTGTTTTCTTTTATTCTGTTATATTGCATTTTTATTCACTTCGGTTTTGTCAGGCTTGCGGAGTTAGCGAGCAGAGAGCGCCACTCTGTTCACCAATAACCTAAATTACTCATCAAAATGGCTAATATATAATCTTGAAATTATTCTGAGAGTTTCAGAAAATAACAGCTGAAATAATCTCGCGCAGGACTGTAAATAGATTAAATTTTGTGGAAATATAATAAGTGATCGCTTACACTACGCGACGAAATACTTTTTTGTTTTGGCGTTAAAAGGTTTTCTTTATTATGTCCGTAATGTTACAAAGTTTAAATAACATTCGCACCCTCCGTGCGATGGCTCGCGAATTCTCCATTGACGTTCTTGAAGAAATGCTCGAAAAATTCAGGGTTGTCACTAAAGAAAGACGTGAAGAAGAAGAACAGCAGCAGCGTGAACTGGCTGAGCGTCAGGAAAAAATTAGCACCTGGCTGGAGCTGATGAAAGCTGACGGAATTAACCCGGAAGAGTTATTGGGTAATAGCTCTGCTGCTGCACCACGTGCTGGTAAAAAACGCCAGCCGCGTCCGGCGAAATATAAATTCACTGATGTTAACGGTGAAACTAAAACCTGGACCGGTCAGGGCCGTACACCGAAGCCAATTGCTCAGGCGCTGGCAGAAGGTAAATCTCTCGACGATTTCCTGATCTAATTACTGAGGCCGGATGTCGCTGCTAGGGCGCGTCCGGCGTCGCTTCTCAAGCTCGTTGGTTCCACGGCATCTTATCTAACAACCTTGCCATTCCACAAAAACCGCTGATTCCTGCAAACAGTAACCCGGCACCAACAAAGCCACTTAATAAGAAGAAACCGCTATTTACGGTATAACCCAGTACAACGCCGTTTAATATTAAACCACCCGCAGCGATCTGCACCTGGCGCATTAACGGCAAGGGTTGAGATTTATTTACCGCTACTGGCAATCCAGCTCTTTTCCAGCCATCAATCCCATCTTCGAGTAAAAATATTTCTGCGGGGGCGGCAATCGCTGCTAATTTATCGGCGTTATTACTGGTGCGTTTACCTGCCTGGCAGTGGAATATAATTTGCTCGCGACGTAATTTAGGTGGAAGACCTGACTGTTCCAGCACGGATAATGGAGCCAGATCTGCTTCAGGAATATGTTCACGAAGATATTCATCAGCGTCACGAATATCGATTAACTTTGCGCCGCGTGCGATTAATTCTTGTGCATCATGCGGCGAAATGGTTGTCAAAGCCATAGTGACTCCTTACGGACAATAGACATTTTTCAGGGTGGCGATAATGGCATTTACCGCCTCATTTTTAATGGAATATAGAATGCGTTGGGCATCCCGTTGGCTGTTGATAAGCCCTTCGTCCCGCATACGAGCGAGATGCTGTGATGTCGCAGAGGCGCTCAGTCCGGTAATGCGCGTCAGCTCTCCCGCGCTGGTGCCGGGGGAACCGCTAAGCATGCACAGAATCAGCAACCGTTTAGGGTGGCTCATTGCTTTCAATAAGGCCGCTGCCTGTTCGGTACTGGCCTGTAATTGCGCGAGTTCAGTCATATTTATTTAAGTATTTTCTAAATTAAGTAAACTCTAAACTAAAAATGCAACATATACCAGCCTCAGCAGCGTAAATGAGAGTAAAAGCGTAAGCTGAATAGACTGGCCCCCTGAATCTCCAGACAACCAGTATCACTTATTTAAGTGATAGTCTTAATACTAGTTTTTAGACT
>NZ_JBDYCV010000018.1:0-53791 GCF_040495915.1 Shigella sp. FJ200513
GAAAAGTCTGCCATCTGCTGACGTCGATGACGGACGCCATGCGCTTCCCCGGAGGAGAAATGGCGGATCTGTACAGTAATCGCTGGGAAATCGAACTGGGATACAGGGAGATAAAACAGACGATGCAACTGAGCAGGCTGACGCTGAGAAGTAAAAAGCCGGAGCTTGTGGAGCAAGAGCTGTGGGGTGTCTTACTGGCTTATAATCTGGTGAGATATCAGATGATTAAAATGGCGGAACATCTGAAAGGTTACTGGCCGAATCAACTGAGTTTCTCAGAATCATGCGGAATGGTGATGAGAATGCTGATGACATTGCAGGGCGCTTCACCGGGACGTATACCGGAGCTGATGCGCGATCTTGCAAGTATGGGACAACTTGTGAAATTACCGACGAGAAGGGGAAGGGCCTTCCCGAGAGTGGTAAAGGAGAGGCCCTGGAAATACCCCACAGCCCCGAAAAAGAGCCAGTCAGTTGCTTAACTGACTGGCATTACTCCGCCCGGAGAGGGTTAGTAGTTCCAGCGATAACGCTGCAAGTCGATTTGCCCGCTTCCCGATACCATCACACCTTCTGCCAGTAATGCCTGTCGCTGACGCTGTAAATCCGGCCCGGTTAGCGAAATTGTGCCATGGCGATTAACCACCCGGTGCCAGGGTAAGGTGCTGCCTTCAGGGAGACGCTTTAACACACCGCCCACCTGGCGCGCGGCGCGGGGCGATCCCGCCAGTTTCGCCACATCACCGTAAGTGGTGACATAGCCTTCGGGAATAGCGGCGACGATTTGCCAGACGCGTTGGGGAAATGAATCTTCTTTTTCCATCTTTTCTTCCTGAGGTAATTTTTCAGCATAATCTGGAAAAACGCCCGAGTGAAGTCGCATTGCGCAAGAAACCAGCATCTGGCACGCAATGGGTTGCAATTAGCCGGGGCAGCAGTGATAATGCGCCTGCGCGTTGGTTTTCAACGCTCTCAATGGGGGCTCTGTTGGTTCTCCCGCAATGCTACTCTGTTTACCAGGTCAGGTCCGGAAGGAAGCAGCCAAGGCAGATGACGCGTGTGCCGGGATGTAGCTGGCAGGGCCCCCACCCATTTCTGCCTCCCACCGTTTCGTCAAAAAATCCCAGCATGGCTAAACTTTAACCACAACTGACGTCGCAAGAATTGTCTGGCTGCGCAGTACGCTTCGGAGGTATGTCTGATGAAGTATGTTGATGGTTTTGTGGTTGCCGTTCCTGCCGATAAAAAGGATGCCTATCGGGAAATGGCCGCTAAGGCCGCGCCATTGTTTAAAGAGTTTGGCGCGCTTCGTATTGTCGAATGCTGGGCCAGCGATGTGCCGGATGGCAAAGTGACCGATTTTCGTATGGCGGTGAAAGCGGAAGAGAATGAAGAGGTTGTCTTTAGCTGGATTGAATACCCTTCAAAAGAGGTCCGCGACGCAGCTAATCAAAAGATGATGTCGGACCCACGGATGAAAGAGTTCGGCGAGTCCATGCCGTTTGACGGCAAGCGAATGATCTATGGCGGATTCGAGTCAATCATCGACGAATAGGTAGCGTGACGGGCTGTGCGGCGTGCCGTCAGCCCAAAAATTCACAAATGTTGCTCGGCCCAGCGTAAGAAATCTTCTTTCGGTAATGCCTTGCTGTAGAGCCAGCCCTGACCGTAGTGCACGCCATGCTGGCGTAGCCACTCTTCTTGTTTACTGGTTTCGATTCCCTCCGCTACCATTTTCAGTTTCAGTGTTTTTGCCATTTCGATGATATGCGGCGTGACATTTTTATATTCCAGCGCATCAACGAAAGATTTATCGATCTTCAGAATGTCGACATCCAGATCCTGTAAATAACTTAAACTTGAATACCCCGTACCAAAATCATCAAGATAAATTTCATGGCCCGCCTCCCGGTAGCGAGAAATTATCGGGGCGCTGGTTTTCGGATCGGCAAACTCGCGTTCAGTGAGTTCAAGCGCGATCTGTCTGGGATTAACCTGATAGTGATTGATCATT
This sequence comes from Shigella sp. FJ200513, assembly GCF_040495915.1. Classification (NCBI taxonomy): domain Bacteria; kingdom Pseudomonadati; phylum Pseudomonadota; class Gammaproteobacteria; order Enterobacterales; family Enterobacteriaceae; genus Shigella; species Shigella sp. FJ200513. Next base: position 2,015 of record NZ_JBDYCV010000018.1, read on the forward strand.
TCACGCAGCAATTGCGGGATTTTTTCCGAGGTGAGCACGGTGGATTCAAGATTGATCGAAATATGCTGCTGTGGATGCTGACGCAAGCAGTCGCCCATATCTTCAAAGACGCTTCTTATAATCAGTAGCGTCAATGGCTCAGAAAGGCCCGTTTGCTGTGCCAGCGGAATAAAACTATCTGGTGACAACCAACTACCGTCTGTCTGCGGCCAGCGCGCCAGTGCCTCAGCACCGACAATTTTGCCATTGGCTAAGGAGACAATCGGCTGATAGTGCACGCAAATATCACGATTTTCGATAGCATCCTGCAGCCGATGATGCGGTGATTGGATACGGCGCAAAATACGCAGCACAAACATCGCTGCCAGCAGGCCAATCACCAACCCGAGCGGTAACCAAATAAAGACTTGCCGATGCCAGCCTTTCTGCAACATTTTCGTTGAAGCCCAGGTGATGATCGAAATATTCATCTCCAGGAAGGGCAGTATATCGTAAATGATCCCATTATTTTCGATATGCTCACCGGGTGTTTTTTGTAGCCTGGTAATAATTCCCTGAGCAATTTCATCGCTGCTGGTTATGACAACGTTATGGGCATTGCCAATAATGGCGGCATCAATTTGCCATGAACTATAGGGAATGACATCAATAAAGGAAGCGGGGTCGATCATGACGACATAATGTGCCGTTCCCATGGCGACCATGTAACGGATAATGCCTAAATCGTTATGCGATGTTAACCAGACACGATAACCATCTTTCGAAATTTTACCTAGCTCGGGAAAGGTATCGGGCGGACTTTCATGCTCCAGAGACGAACACTGGGGAACGTTGTTATCGATATAAACCACTTCCTGAATATAGCGATAACTGTAAGATACCCGACGCATTTCCATGAGATGGGCTTCGCTACAGGCAGCGCCTTGCCATCTTTCCAGCTCCTGCAGCGCATCTTTCCCTTGTGTCGCCACCTTATTGGCTCGAATAGCGACGCGGGAGGAATAGGTATCCAGCTCTTCAATAAACGATGTTTCTACCTGCTGATGGGCCAGCCAGATGCTTAAGCCGACAGGCAGCAATACTGAAAGAATCAGTACTCCCGAAATAAGGCCGACCAGATGTCGTGTTCTCACCAGCATATCCTTATTAACACAGTGTAGGGAAAGTATATCTGATTGTGGAAAAAGGCTGGCAGGAGATAAGGAGGTAGAGCTGGTATTTCATGAAGTGATGGGTGGAAACGATCATTGTCATTTGACCAGGCGCAGAGCTTTACGCCTGGTATGTAACCCTAACTTAAGATGTTGATTCGGCGCGAGCGAGGGTAAAAATATCGTAAAAAGACAGTTCACCTTTACGGACGATCATTTTTTGCAGTTGTTCCTTATGAACATCCGCGACACGCGGAGAGTTCAAGATGGCTTCAACCAGCGCGGCAGGTACAAAGCGCGTGTTGTACCATTCGCCGTTATAGCAAACGCGGAAATCCAGCACGTCGATATCTTCATAGCGGTAGCGTGGGTAGACATCGAAAAAGAAGAAACCATTAAGCAGGATAAATAATACAACCAGTAGCCAGACAGAGCCTGACAGCGTTTCGGACTGCAACATCACCGCCAGGGTGGCAAAAAAAGCAACGTACATACCGATAAACAGCCCCGGATGTTTACGGATAAAACTGATACTAAAGCGGGGTTTGTTGTCGCGTTTTTCGCGGGTATTCAGAGACTCAATCGTTTCGGTCAGCAGGCGTTGTATTTCGGTCATCGTTTGCCTTCGTGGTATCTGCAACTTTCCAGGGAACACCCTATTTTAACGTGGGAATAGTAGAGGGGAAGTAACAGATCTACCACAATTTTGCATAACAGTTGCGAAAAACCGATTACAATTTTTTAATTATTCTGGCTGGATTACCGCCCACGACAACGTTGTCCGGGACACCTTTTGTGACAACTGCACCTGAAGCTACCACGACGTTATCACCAATGGTCACACCAGGGTTAATGACCGCGCGTCCGCCAATCCAGACGTTATTACCGATGGTGACGGGTTTCCCCAGTTCAGCACCGCTATTACGTGCTACAGGGTCGATGGGATGTGTTGCCGTGTAGATATGAACGCCTGGTGCCAACATACAGTTATCACCGATGCGAATAGGGCAGACATCAAGCATCACGCAATCGAAGTTGGCGAAAAAATTATTGCCGAGAAAAATGTTATAGCCATAATCACAGCGAAACGTTGGCTCAATATAAGCCTCTGTCACCTGACCGAATAAATTAGCGAGAATTTACTGGCGTAATGTGTGCTCTTCCGCCAGGGAATGATTGTATCGGTGAATAAGCTGACGAGCGCGCAGGCGATCGCGAGATAACGTCTCATCTGCCGAGCGATACAACTCACCAGCAATCATCTTTTCTTTTTCTGTGCTCATTACTGACCTCCGGTTGCTGAAAATGCGGCAACACAGTAAGACGAAAAGTCAGTGAAGAGAACGTTCTCATTACATCTGTGTGATAAAGATCACATAGGGTATGTCTTCATGGCGAAAAAGTATAAAATTCTTAATAAACAGCCGGTTATAGCACCGAAAGCGAATTATTTATTAGCGAATAAATTTCCATACTGAGGAAGGGATCTTGTCGTACAGTTTATTCATGGTCAATTCGGCGAGGCGGTGATCTGCGGCTGAGTAAAATACCGCCAGTTCATTATCTGATAATTCGTATTTATTTTTCTCGATAACACGCTCCAGCGTGTCAATTGTCTGGCAACGACGTAAACGCATTAAATAATCGGTTTTTGTTAAAGGTTTTTCGGACATACTTCTACCCATGGTTGTAATAATTCTAACAAGATAAACTCGCAGGATTCTCTTTCGTCGCGTTGACAAAACAACGGAATAGTCGATTACCTGACTTCCGCCATTTCTGAAGAGCCTGCATATTAATACCATAACTGCTGAACAACATAAAGGTGTCATCCAGATATTCGTCGATCTGCTCAATGAGCTTATTGTCTTCATTATACTTAATTTTGTAATTAAGTGCGAAGGTCGCAATATGCTCAATCAGTTCATTCAACTGGAGGTTGATCGCCGAGGTTGGGTCGTTAACCCAACCATGATTGCTTTCTTCAAGGTTTGCAAGACAGTCATGATACAGGGTTTCACAGAGAAACTTAAGCTGTGCGATATCATGTCTTTTGGGTGAGTATTCATCCATAACGCGTCCCCTTCTTAGTGGTTGAACTAACGGACACCTTTCGGGATGGAAAAAACTTACTGACCTAGACTTGCCCTCTCGTTTGTTAGCTTAACTATAAGCCACTCTTTGCAGGTTTTCATCGCATTATTACGAAACATTACAATTAGGAAGGAATCGGGACAGGACTCACTTTTTCATACTAGCACTAACCCGCAGCAGGTAAAAGCAGTTTGCTCGAACTGTTCATAACATTTCAGGATTATCGCCAGATGAAATTGGTGACACTAATACCAGGATTGCTCTGAATATGACGTAATAACCGAGGAATGAATAAAGAATTACCGCAAATAATTAAGAATAGCCTCTAAATGATTATGGATTATTAAATCTATTAGCGCTACTTAATATAAATTAACTAACAATCAGTATTTTTTATGAATTTTATACGTGGTTAATACTGGTTTTCGTATGAGATCCTGAGTTGGTGGTTCAATTACTCCTTAATGTTCGTAGGTTATGCATAAAAAAGGCCGCTTACGCGGCCTTAGTGATTACATGTTGTATCAATGATGATCGACAGTATGGCTGTGCTCGATATCTTCATTCTTGCGGCTAAAGCGGCGGCGAACCACCACAAAGAATACCGGAACGAAGAAGATTGCCAGTACCGTTGCGGTCACCATCCCGCCCATTACACCGGTACCTACTGCGTTCTGCGCGCCGGAACCAGCACCAGTACTGATAACCAGCGGCATAACGCCGAGGATAAACGCCAGCGAGGTCATCAGGATCGGACGTAAACGCATCCGCACCGCATCAAGCGTCGCTTCAATCAGACCTTTACCTTCTTTATCCATCAAGTCTTTGGCGAATTCGACGATAAGTATCGCGTTCTTCGCCGACAACCCAATGGTTGTGAGCAGTCCTACTTGGAAGTAAACGTCATTGGTCAGGCCACGGAAGGTGGCAGCCAGCAACGCACCGATAACCCCCAGCGGAACGACCAGCATAACGGAGAACGGAGTCGACCAGCTCTCGTACAGCGCCGCCAGACACAGGAATACGACAATCAACGAAATCGCGTACAGTGAAGGTGCCTGGTTGCCGGAGAGACGTTCCTGATAGGACATCCCCGTCCAGTCATAGCCAACACCGGTAGGCAGTTTGCTCGCCAGTTGTTCCATCAGCTCCATTGCTTCACCGGTACTTTTACCCGGTGCCGCCTGGCCTAAGATTTCCATGGATGGCAGGCCGTTGTAACGTTCCAGACGCGGCGAACCGTACTCCCAACGAGAAGAGGAGAACGCCGAGAATGGCACCATCTGACCATCAGCAGCACGAACATACCAGTCGCCGATATCATCCGGCAGCATACGGTATTTCGCTTCTGACATGACGTAAACTTTCTTCACACGACCGCGGTCGATAAAGTCGTTCACATAGCTACCGCCCCATGCAGCGCCCAGAGTGGTGTTAATGTCGTTGATAGAAACACCCAGCGCCTGCGCTTTTTCCTGGTCGATATCAATCTTAAACTGCGGGGTATCTTCCAGACCGTTTGGACGTACGCTGGTCAGCATATCAGGGTGCTTCGCTGCTTCTGCAAGCAGCTGGTTACGCGCCTGAGTCAGTTTTTCGTGACCAAGGCCAGCCTGGTCAATCAGCTCAAAGTCAAAGCCGGTTGCAGTACCCAGTTCCACGATTGCGGGCAGGTTAAAGGCGAAAACCATCGCATCTTTGATTTGCGAGAAAGCGCGTGTTGCACGCATGGTAATCGCTTCAACTTTGTTTTCTTCGCCCGGACGATCGGCCCAGTCCTTCAAGGAAACGAACGCAATACCGGTATTCTGACCACGTCCCGCAAAGCCGAAGCCGTTAACGGCGAACACCGACTCAACGTTGTTCTTTTCTTTGGTCAGATAGTAATGCGTTACCTCATTGAGCACTTTCTGCGTACGTTCCTGCGTTGCACCTGCTGGCAGCTGAACCATGGTCATAAATACGCCCTGGTCCTCATCTGGCAAGAAGGAGCTTGGCAGACGCACGAACAGATAGGCCATGCCGACCACGATGATCAGATACAGCACTAGGTAACGCCCCGTACTGCGCAGAATACCGCCTACGCTGTCGGTGTAGTGGTGCGTGCTCTTCTCGAACATGCGGTTCAACCAGCCGAAGAAGCCTTTTTTACCTTCCCCGTGATCGCCTTTGGCAATCGGTTTCAGCATGGTGGCACAAAGAGCCGGAGTCAGGATCAACGCTACCAGTACCGACAGCGCCATTGCTGAAACAATGGTAATAGAGAACTGACGATAGATAGCACCAGTAGAACCGCCAAAGAAGGCCATCGGTACGAATACCGCCGACAGTACCATCGCGATACCGACCAGAGCGCCCTGAATCTGCCCCATCGACTTACGGGTAGCTTCTTTTGGCGGCAAACCTTCTTCCGCCATAACACGCTCCACGTTTTCTACCACAACGATAGCGTCATCCACCAACAAGCCGATGGCGAGCACCATCCCGAACATTGTTAGCGTGTTTATCGAGAAGCCAAAGGCGGCAAGGACGGCAAAGGTCCCGAGCAATACCACCGGTACGGCAATGGTCGGAATCAACGTCGCGCGGAAGTTCTGCAGGAACAGATACATAACCAGGAACACGAGGATGATCGCTTCGACCAGCGTTTTAACCACTTCGTGAATAGAGATTTTCACGAACGGCGTGGTGTCGTACGGGTAAACAATTTTCAGACCCGACGGGAAGAACGGTTCCATCTTCGCCAGTTCAGCACGGATTGCCGCAGCGGTATCCAGCGCGTTTGCACCGGTCGCCAGCTTGATCCCCAGACCGGAAGCAGGTTGGCCGTTAAACTCTGCGATGATGTCGTAGTTCTCACCACCCAGCTCAATCTTCGCCACATCACGCAGCAGTACGCGGGAACCATCCTGATTCACTTTCAGCAGGATTTTGCCGAACTCTTCAGTAGAGGTCAGACGCGTCTGAGCAATAATAGAGGCGTTAAGCTGTTGGCCTTTCACCGGCGGCGTACCACCGAGCTGACCCGCCGCAACCTGGGCGTTCTGCGCTTTGATGGCGGTAATGACATCAACCGGCGTTAGCTGGAATTTGTTCAGCTCATTCGGGTTCATCCAGATACGCATCGCGTACTGTGAACCGAACAACTGAACATCACCCACGCCCGACGTACGGCTGATGGCATCTTTCATATTCGCCGCTACGTAGTCAGAGATATCCTCCTGCGTCATGGTGCCATCGGTGTTGATAACGCCGACAACCATCAGGAAGCTGCTGGATGATTTCTCAACGCTCACCCCTTGCTGCTGAACTTCTTGCGGCAGCAACGGCATCGCCAGCTGCAGTTTGTTCTGCACCTGAACCTGCGCGATATCCGCATCAGTACCAGACTCAAAGGTCAGGGTGATCTGCACGGTACCCGTGGAGTCACTGTTAGAGGACATGTACATCAGGTTATCGATACCGTTCATATTCTGTTCGATAACCTGTGTCACCGTGTCCTGCACTGTTTTCGCATCAGCGCCGGGGTAGGAGGCGGAGATCGTTACTGCCGGCGGTGCAATCGTAGGATATTGCGCCACCGGCAGTTTGAGGATCGCCAGCCCCCCTGCCAACATGATGATAATGGCGATCACCCACGCAAAAATCGGGCGATCGATAAAGAAATTAGGCATGTCTTAACGGCTCCTGTTTAAGTTAAGACTTGGACTGTTCAGGCTGAGCACCGCTTGCGGCTTGCTGGTTATTATCAGCGGTAACTTCTTGTGCTTTTACCTGGACACCAGGACGCACTTTCTGCAGCCCACTTATTACTACGCGATCGCCTGCTTTCAGACCTTCTGTCACCAGCCACTTATCGCCAATAGCCTGGCTTGCAACGATCGGACGGGTTTCCACTTTGTCATCCGCGCCAACTACCAGTACGGTGGCATCACCACGCGGCGTACGGGTTACGCCCTGTTGCGGGACTAAAATAGCGTTTGGATTAAGCCCTTCTTCCAGACGTGCGCGCACGAACATACCCGGCAGCAGAGTGTGATCCGGGTTCGGGAAGATAGCGCGTAGGGTGATAGACCCAGTGGTCTGATCAACGGTAACGTCAGAGAATTCCAGCGTACCGTCCTGCGGGAACTTAATGCCGTCACTGGTGATCAGCGACACTTTGGCTTTGCCGTTCTCTTGTTTCAGCGTGCCATTCGCCAGTTCCTGTTTCAGGCGAAGGAAGTCGTTGCTGGACTGGGTCACATCAACGTAGATCGGATCAAGTTGCTGCACGGTTGCCAGCACAGTCGCCTGACCGTTCTGTACCAATGCGCCTTCCGTCACGTTCGACTTACCAATGCGACCGCTAATCGGAGAGGTGACTTTGGTGTAAGCCAGATTGATCCGCGCAGTTTCAACGGCAGCTTTCGCCGCAGTTACCGCAGCATTCGCCTGTTGCGCATCAGCCAGAGCCTGATCGTACCCTTGCTTACTGATGTACTGAGTACCGAGCAGTTTCTGATAACGATTCACCGTCAATTGCGCGATATTGGCTGCAGCCTGGGCTTTCGCCAGATCACCTTTCGCACTGTCGTATGTCGCCTGATAGGTCGCAGGATCAATCTGATAGAGAGAGACACCAGCTTCGATGTCGCTACCTTCTTTGAAATTACGCTTCAGGATAATCCCGCTAACTTGAGGACGAACTTCTGCGATCCGGTAGGCACTGGTGCGACCTGGAAGCTCGGTTGTGATCTGCAGAGGTTCAGTTTTGACTGTTACTACGCCAACGGCGGGCATCTGCTGGCCACCTTGTTGGGCCTGTTTGTCGTCACATCCTGTTAGGGCTAAGCTGCCTGAGAGCATCAGAACGACCGCCAGAGGCGTAAACCCTCTGTTTTTGTTCATATGTAAACCTCGAGTGTCCGATTTCAAATTGGTCAATGGTCAAAAGTTAATAAACCCATTGCTGCGTTTATATTATCGTCGTGCTATGGTACATACATTCACAAATGTATGTAAATCTAACGCCTGTAAATTCACGAACATATGGCACGAAAAACCAAACAAGAAGCGCAAGAAACGCGCCAACACATCCTCGATGTGGCTCTACGTCTTTTCTCACAGCAGGGGGTATCATCCACCTCGCTGGGCGAGATTGCAAAAGCAGCTGGCGTTACGCGCGGTGCAATCTACTGGCATTTTAAAGACAAGTCGGATTTGTTCAGTGAGATCTGGGAACTGTCAGAATCCAATATTGGTGAACTAGAGCTTGAGTATCAGGCAAAATTCCCTGGCGATCCACTCTCAGTATTAAGAGAGATATTAATTCATGTTCTTGAATCCACGGTGACAGAAGAACGACGTCGATTATTGATGGAGATTATATTCCACAAATGCGAATTTGTCGGAGAAATGGCTGTTGTGCAACAGGCACAACGTAATCTCTGTCTGGAAAGTTATGACCGTATAGAACAAACGTTAAAACATTGTATTGAAGCGAAAATGTTGCCTGCGGATTTAATGACGCGTCGGGCAGCAATTATTATGCGCGGCTATATTTCCGGCCTGATGGAAAACTGGCTCTTTGCCCCGCAATCTTTTGATCTTAAAAAAGAAGCCCGCGATTACGTCGCCATCTTACTGGAGATGTATCTCCTGTGCCCCACGCTTCGTAATCCTGCCACTAACGAATAACCCTGAATCTGACTCCAGGATTTTTCCTGGACATTTTCGTCGTTGCTATTCTGGTTCACTGCGTCGTGATATTCTTGCGGTTTGACTTTTTCAGGTCGTTCTTCAGGTTCAGAAACCTTCATTCATCATGACTATGTTCCAGTATTACAAACGATCACGGCATTTTGTTTTTTCAGCATTTATTGCTTTTGTTTTTGTCTTGTTATGCCAGAACACGGCGTTTGCGCGGGCGTCATCGAATGGTGATCTGCCGACAAAAGCGGACCTGCAGGCGCAACTTGACTCACTAAATAAACAAAAAGATCTTTCTGCTCAGGACAAACTGGTGCAGCAGGATCTGACAGATACATTAGCCACCCTCGATAAAATCGATCGCATAAAAGAAGAGACAGTTCAGCTACGGCAAAAAGTCGCTGAAGCGCCGGAAAAAATGCGCCAGGCGACCGCGGCGTTAACAGCACTTAGCGATGTCGATAACGACGAAGAAACGCGCAAAATTCTGAGTACGCTTTCGTTGCGCCAGCTGGAAACTCGCGTTGCCCAGGCGCTGGACGATTTGCAAAACGCACAAAACGATCTGGCGTCTTATAACAGCCAGCTGGTTTCGTTACAGACGCAGCCCGAACGCGTGCAAAATGCGATGTATAACGCTTCGCAGCAGCTGCAACAAATTCGCAGTCGTCTGGATGGGACTGATGTCGGCGAGACTGCCTTACGTCCCAGCCAGAAAGTGTTAATGCAGGCTCAGCAGGCGTTGCTGAATGCGGAGATTGACCAGCAGCGTAAAAGCCTGGAAGGGAACACCGTCTTGCAGGATACCTTGCAAAAGCAACGTGATTACGTGACGGCGAACAGCGCCCGTCTGGAGCACCAGTTGCAGCTGTTGCAAGAAGCGGTAAACAGCAAGCGCCTGACTTTAACTGAAAAAACGGCGCAGGAAGCCGTCTCCCCGGATGAAGCCGCGCGTATTCAGGCTAATCCGCTGGTGAAACAGGAACTGGAAATTAACCAGCAGTTAAGTCAGCGTCTGATTACCGCGACTGAAAACGGTAATCAGTTGATGCAGCAAAACATTAAAGTCAAAAACTGGCTGGAGCGGGCGCTGCAATCGGAACGCAATATTAAAGAGCAGATTGCCGTCCTGAAGGGCAGCCTGCTGTTGTCTCGTATCCTTTACCAGCAACAACAAACGCTGCCCTCGGCGGATGAACTGGAAAACATGACCAACCGCATCGCGGATTTGCGTCTCGAACAGTTTGAAGTTAACCAGCAGCGTGATGCACTCTTCCAGAGCGATGCGTTCGTCAACAAACTGGAAGAAGGTCACACCAACGAAGTCAACAGCGAAGTTCACGATGCGTTATTGCAAGTGGTTGATATGCGTCGCGAATTGCTGGATCAACTCAACAAACAGTTGGGTAACCAGCTGATGATGGCCATTAACCTGCAAATCAACCAGCAGCAGTTAATGAGCGTATCGAAAAACCTGAAATCCATCCTGACTCAGCAAATCTTTTGGGTGAACAGTAACCGTCCAATGGACTGGGACTGGATCAAAGCGTTCCCGCAAAGCCTGAAAGATGAATTTAAGTCGATGAAAATCACGGTGAACTGGGAAAAAGCCTGGCCTGCCGTTTTTATCGCTTTCCTCGCCGGTTTGCCGCTGCTGTTGATTGCCGGGCTGATCCACTGGCGTCTGGGCTGGCTGAAAGCGTATCAACAGAAACTGGCTTCCGCTGTGGGTTCCCTGCGTAACGATAGCCAGCTCAACACACCAAAAGCGATCCTTATCGACCTGATCCGCGCGCTGCCGGTGTGCCTGATTATTCTCGCGGTTGGCCTGATTCTGTTGACCATGCAGCTCAACATCAGCGAACTGCTATGGTCGTTCAGTAAAAAACTGGCGATTTTCTGGCTGGTGTTTGGCCTGTGCTGGAAGGTACTGGAGAAAAATGGCGTTGCCGTGCGTCACTTCGGCATGCCGGAGCAGCAGACCAGCCACTGGCGTCGGCAAATTGTCCGCATCAGTCTCGCGTTGCTGCCTATCCATTTCTGGTCTGTGGTGGCAGAACTTTCCCCGCTGCATCTGATGGATGATGTGCTGGGGCAGGCGATGATTTTCTTCAACCTGCTGCTGATTGCCTTCCTGGTATGGCCAATGTGCCGCGAAAGCTGGCGTGATAAAGAGTCGCACACCATGCGACTAGTCACCATTACCGTGCTGTCGATTATCCCGATTGCATTGATGGTGCTGACTGCCACGGGTTATTTCTACACCACGCTGCGCCTCTCCGGGCGTTGGATTGAAACCGTTTATCTGGTGATCATCTGGAACTTGCTCTACCAGACGGTATTGCGCGGCTTAAGCGTAGCGGCGCGGCGTATCGCCTGGCGTCGTGCGCTGGCGCGTCGGCAGAATCTGGTGAAAGAGGGCGCAGAAGGTGCCGAACCGCCGGAAGAACCCACCATTGCACTGGAGCAAGTTAACCAGCAGACGCTGCGTATTACCATGTTGCTGATGTTTGCGCTGTTCGGTGTCATGTTCTGGGCAATTTGGTCCGATTTGATCACCGTGTTCAGCTATCTCGACAGCATCACGCTCTGGCATTACAACGGCACTGAAGCTGGCGCTGCGGTGGTGAAAAACGTCACCATGGGCAGTCTGTTGTTTGCGATTATCGCCTCAATGGTGGCCTGGGCGTTGATTCGCAACCTGCCTGGTTTACTGGAAGTGCTGGTGCTCTCGCGACTGAATATGCGCCAGGGCGCGTCGTATGCCATTACTACCATCCTTAACTACATCATTATTGCCGTTGGTGCGATGACGGTGTTCGGATCGCTGGGCGTCTCTTGGGATAAACTCCAGTGGCTGGCCGCAGCATTATCCGTAGGTCTTGGTTTTGGTTTACAAGAAATTTTCGGTAACTTCGTCTCCGGTTTGATCATTCTGTTCGAACGTCCGGTGCGTATTGGCGATACGGTAACCATTGGTAGCTTCTCGGGGACGGTAAGTAAGATCCGTATTCGTGCGACAACGATTACCGATTTCGATCGCAAAGAAGTGATCATCCCGAACAAAGCGTTTGTTACCGAGCGTCTGATCAACTGGTCGTTGACTGACACTACTACGCGTCTGGTGATCCGTCTCGGCGTGGCCTATGGCTCCGATCTGGAAAAAGTGCGTAAAGTGTTACTGAAGGCGGCGACTGAGCACCCAAGGGTGATGCACGAACCAATGCCGGAAGTCTTCTTTACGGCATTTGGTGCCAGCACGTTGGATCATGAGCTGCGTCTGTATGTGCGTGAACTGCGTGACCGTAGCCGTACTGTCGATGAGCTGAACCGTACTATCGATCAGCTGTGCCGTGAAAACGACATCAACATTGCCTTTAACCAGCTTGAAGTGCATCTGCACAACGAGAAGGGCGATGAGGTGACGGAAGTAAAACGCGACTACAAAGGCGACGATCCGACACCAGCGGTTGGGTAATAACCAAAGGGGGCGACATTTAGTTGCCCCGAGATTACTGACAAAGTGCGCGTTGTTCATGCCGGATGCGGCGTGACCGCCTTATCCGGCCTACGAAACCGCAAGAATTCAATATATTGCAGGAGCGGTGTAGGCCTGATAAGCGTAGCGCATCAGGCAGTTTTGCGTTTGCCCGCAATCTTAGGGGACATTTAGCGGCCCCATTTATTTCTCACTTTTCCGCCTCATCATCGTGCGTTAATTTCTTTTCATAATCACGCTTTACAATATCCAGCGCGCGCAGCACGGTACTGGCAGGGATCTGATTTTCCTCCAGCAGCACAATCAAATCGACAGCCAGTTTGACATCGTCAGGGGCATTTTCAAGTGACATACTCTTTCCATTGCTAGCGGGTTAAGCGCGCTAGCCTGTTTTCGATTTTTTCCAGCGCATGGCGGCAGCGTGCCAGGCGCGCTTCATAGGCTTCCACTTCACGATGCAGCGTTTGCTGTTCCACGAGATCGGTCACCCGCGCCAGGCGGGCTCTGCGTTCGGCAACCATCTCACGTAGCCGCCGCTCAAAATCCTGATGCTGAATACGTTTACGCTGCCAGCGGGAAATTTTCGGTGGCGCACTGTCCCACTCGCGCAATGACCAGGCGGAGGCTTCACGCGCGATGGCTTCCAGTTGTGCCGCCAGATGTTCCGCCAGCCAGGCCACTTGCGGCAGCTGTTGCTGCTCAACTGCATGACGAAGCGCAGCCAGATTATCGCCCGCCTCGTCGAGACAAGACTGTAGTGTTGTCGCACGAGTCTGAAAAAGATGCCTGTCGAAACGAGCACTTAGCGTGGCGAACTGTGACACCGGGGCACAACGCTGACGCAGCGTAGCGAGCTGTCCTTCCAGTTTTTCCAGCAGCAGGGCGGTTTTCACGATAAGACCTCAATGAAAATGATAATTGTTATGCTAAAGTAGCCACTATGTAAGCTGACAACACTCAATATGCAACGAATCATTTTAATCATCATTGGCTGGCTGGCGGTAGTGCTGGGTACGCTGGGCGTGGTATTACCGGTATTACCGACGACGCCGTTTATCCTGCTGGCGGCCTGGTGCTTTGCCCGTTCTTCCCCGCGCTTTCACGCCTGGTTGCTGTACCGCTCATGGTTTGGCAGCTATCTACGTTTCTGGCAGAAACATCATGCGATGCCGCGCGGCGTCAAACCGCGGGCGATTTTGCTTATTTTGCTCACGTTTGCCATTTCTCTGTGGTTCGTCCAGATGCCATGGGTGCGCATCATGTTGCTGGTAATTCTCGCCTGTTTGCTTTTCTATATGTGGCGAATTCCGGTGATTGATGAAAAGCAAGAAAAGCACTGAAGCACAACAATCGCAGTTGCAATTATTGCGTACAGCCAGTACATTCTGGCGTTTTCGAGCACAGGCGCAGGCGGTCAAAGGTTAAACAACAGTTACTTTTGATACGTTTAAAACGCGCCGTGAGTACCACCGTAACAAGCAGGCATACACTTATGACCGCGACTGCACAGCAGCTTGAGTATCTCAAAAATAGCATCAAAAGCATTCAGGACTACCCAAAACCCGGCATTCTTTTCCGCGATGTCACCAGCTTACTGGAAGACCCGAAAGCTTACGCTCTCAGCATCGACTTGCTGGTTGAGCGTTACAAAAATGCGGGCATTACCAAAGTTGTCGGCACCGAAGCGCGTGGCTTCTTGTTTGGCGCTCCGGTAGCTCTGGGTCTGGGCGTTGGCTTTGTACCGGTCCGTAAACCGGGCAAACTGCCGCGTGAAACCATCAGTGAAAATTACGACCTGGAATACGGCACCGATCAGCTGGAAATCCACGTTGATGCCATCAAACCGGGCGACAAAGTTCTGGTGGTGGACGATCTGCTGGCAACCGGCGGCACTATCGAAGCGACCGTTAAACTGATCCGTCGTCTGGGTGGTGAAGTGGCTGACGCTGCGTTCATTATCAACCTGTTTGATCTCGGCGGCGAACAGCGTCTCGAAAAACAGGGCATTACCAGCTACAGCCTTGTCCCGTTCCCGGGCCATTAATTATCGCCAGTCTTGTGCTGCCCACGCTACGGACAGCACAAGATGTGCATTCAGCCTCGCCGTTCTGACGGGGCTGTGTTAGCATTACCCCTTCGTGAATCCACCTTCCAGCGTTTCAGAGCCTGCCAATGAGTTATCAGGTTTTAGCCCGAAAATGGCGCCCACAAACCTTTGCTGACGTCGTCGGCCAGGAACATGTGCTGACCGCACTGGCGAACGGCTTGTCGTTAGGGCGTATTCATCATGCTTATCTTTTTTCCGGCACCCGTGGCGTCGGAAAAACCTCTATCGCCCGACTGCTGGCGAAGGGGCTAAACTGCGAAACCGGCATTACCGCGACGCCGTGCGGCGTGTGCGATAACTGTCGTGAAATCGAGCAGGGGCGCTTTGTCGATCTGATTGAAATCGACGCCGCCTCGCGCACCAAAGTTGAAGATACCCGCGACCTGCTGGATAACGTCCAGTACGCTCCGGCGCGTGGTCGTTTCAAAGTTTATCTGATCGACGAAGTGCATATGCTGTCGCGCCACAGCTTTAACGCACTGTTAAAAACCCTTGAAGAGCCGCCGGAGCACGTTAAGTTTCTGCTGGCGACGACCGATCCACAGAAATTGCCGGTGACGATTTTGTCACGCTGTCTGCAATTTCATCTCAAGGCGCTGGATGTCGAGCAAATTCGCCATCAGCTTGAGCACATCCTCAATGAAGAACATATCGCTCACGAGCCGCGGGCGCTGCAATTGTTGGCGCGCGCCGCTGAAGGCAGCCTGCGAGATGCCTTAAGTCTGACCGACCAGGCGATTGCCAGCGGTGACGGCCAGGTTTCAACCCAGGCGGTCAGTGCGATGCTGGGTACGCTTGACGACGATCAGGCGCTGTCGCTGGTTGAAGCGATGGTCGAGGGCAACGGCGAGCGCGTAATGGCACTGATTAATGAAGCCGCTGCCCGTGGTATCGAGTGGGAAGCGTTGCTGGTGGAAATGCTCGGCTTGTTGCATCGTATTGCGATGGTACAACTTTCGCCTGCTGCACTTGGCAACGACATGGCCGCCATCGAGCTGCGGATGCGTGAACTGGCGCGCACCATACCGCCGACGGATATTCAGCTTTACTATCAGACGCTGTTGATTGGTCGCAAAGAATTACCGTATGCGCCGGACCGCCGCATGGGCGTTGAGATGACGCTGCTGCGCGCGCTGGCGTTCCATCCGCGTATGCCGCTGCCTGAGCCAGAAGTGCCACGCCAGTCCTTTGCACCCGTCGCGCCAACGGCAGTAATGACGCCAACCCTGGTGCCGCCGCAATCAGCGCCGCAGCAGGCACCGACTGTACCGCTCCCGGAAACCACCAGCCAGGTGCTGGCGGCGCGCCAGCAGTTGCAGCGCGTGCAGGGAGCAACCAAAGCAAAAAAGAGTGAACCGGCAGCCGCTACCCGCGCGCGGCCGGTGAATAACGCTGCGCTGGAAAGACTGGCTTCGGTCACCGATCGCGTTCAGGCGCGTCCGGTGCCATCGGCGCTGGAAAAAGCGCCAGCCAAAAAAGAAGCGTATCGCTGGAAGGCGACCACTCCGGTGATGCAGCAAAAAGAAGTGGTCGCCACGCCGAAGGCGCTGAAAAAAGCGCTGGAACATGAAAAAACGCCGGAACTGGCGGTGAAGCTAGCGGCAGAAGCCATTGAGCGCGACCCGTGGGCGGCACAGGTGAGCCAACTTTCGCTACCAAAACTGGTCGAACAGGTGGCGTTAAATGCCTGGAAAGAGGAGAGCGACAACGCAGTATGTCTGCATTTGCGCTCCTCTCAGCGGCATTTGAACAACCGCGGTGCACAGCAAAAACTGGCTGAAGCGTTGAGCATGTTAAAAGGTTCAACGGTTGAACTGACTATCGTTGAAGATGATAATCCCGCGGTGCGTACGCCGCTGGAGTGGCGTCAGGCGATATACGAAGAAAAACTTGCGCAGGCGCGCGAGTCCATTATTGCGGATAATAATATTCAGACCCTGCGTCGGTTTTTCGATGCGGAGCTGGATGAAGAAAGTATCCGCCCCATTTGATCGTAAGCACAGCTTACGTTCGTCATCCTTAACGTGATTGAGAGAGAAACCTATGTTTGGTAAAGGCGGTCTGGGTAACCTGATGAAGCAAGCCCAGCAGATGCAAGAAAAAATGCAGAAAATGCAGGAAGAGATCGCGCAGCTGGAAGTTACCGGCGAATCTGGCGCAGGTCTGGTAAAAGTGACCATCAACGGTGCACACAACTGCCGTCGCGTAGAGATCGACCCGAGCCTGCT
This sequence comes from Shigella sp. FJ200513, assembly GCF_040495915.1. Classification (NCBI taxonomy): domain Bacteria; kingdom Pseudomonadati; phylum Pseudomonadota; class Gammaproteobacteria; order Enterobacterales; family Enterobacteriaceae; genus Shigella; species Shigella sp. FJ200513. Next base: position 18,785 of record NZ_JBDYCV010000018.1, read on the forward strand.
GGAAGACGACAAAGAGATGCTGGAAGACCTGGTGGCTGCAGCATTCAACGACGCAGCACGTCGTATTGAAGAAACGCAGAAAGAAAAAATGGCCTCTGTATCCTCCGGAATGCAGCTGCCGCCTGGCTTTAAGATGCCGTTCTGATGCAAACCAGCCCGCTGTTAACACAGCTTATGGAAGCACTGCGCTGTCTGCCGGGCGTTGGCCCGAAGTCGGCGCAGCGTATGGCGTTCACGCTGCTTCAGCGCGATCGTAGCGGCGGGATGCGTCTGGCGCAGGCGCTCACCCGGGCGATGTCGGAAATCGGCCACTGCGCCGATTGCCGCACTTTCACCGAACAGGAAGTCTGTAACATCTGTTCGAATCCGCGTCGTCAGGAAAACGGTCAAATCTGTGTGGTGGAGAGTCCGGCGGACATCTACGCCATTGAGCAGACGGGGCAGTTTTCTGGTCGTTATTTTGTGTTGATGGGGCATCTGTCACCGCTGGACGGCATCGGTCCGGATGATATCGGGCTTGATCGTCTGGAACAGCGTCTGGCAGAGGAAAAAATCACTGAAGTGATCCTCGCCACCAATCCCACGGTTGAAGGTGAAGCTACCGCTAACTACATTGCCGAGCTTTGCGCGCAATATGACGTGGAAGCCAGCCGAATCGCTCATGGCGTACCGGTTGGCGGCGAACTGGAAATGGTCGATGGCACCACGCTGTCACACTCCCTCGCCGGGCGTCATAAGATTCGTTTTTAAGCAAACGAGAGCAGGAGCACCTGCTCTCGCTTGAAATTATTCTCCCTTGTCCCCATCTCTCCCTCATCCTGTTTTTAACCTTAAAATGGCATTATTGAGGTAGACCTACATGAAAGGACAAGAAACTCGTGGTTTTCAGTCAGAAGTGAAACAGCTTCTGCACCTGATGATCCATTCTCTCTATTCCAATAAAGAAATCTTCCTGCGTGAGCTTATCTCTAACGCCTCCGATGCGGCGGACAAGCTGCGTTTCCGTGCGCTATCTAACCCGGACCTGTACGAAGGTGATGGCGAACTGCGCGTTCGTGTCTCTTTCGATAAAGACAAGCGCACGCTGACCATCTCCGATAACGGCGTGGGGATGACCCGCGACGAAGTGATTGACCATCTGGGGACTATCGCTAAATCCGGTACCAAATCATTCCTCGAATCCCTGGGTTCTGACCAAGCGAAAGACAGCCAGCTGATCGGTCAGTTTGGTGTTGGTTTCTACTCTGCGTTTATCGTGGCCGACAAAGTGACCGTGCGTACTCGCGCGGCAGGCGAAAAACCAGAAAACGGCGTCTTCTGGGAATCGGCTGGCGAAGGTGAATATACCGTTGCCGATATCACCAAAGAAGATCGTGGTACTGAAATCACCCTGCATCTGCGTGAAGGCGAAGACGAGTTCCTCGATGACTGGCGCGTGCGTTCCATCATCAGCAAATACTCCGACCATATCGCGCTGCCGGTAGAGATCGAAAAACGCGAAGAGAAAGATGGCGAAACCGTTATCTCCTGGGCAAAAATCAACAAAGCGCAGGCGCTGTGGACTCGTAACAAGTCGGAAATCACCGATGAAGAGTATAAAGAGTTCTACAAACACATCGCCCACGACTTTAACGATCCGCTGACCTGGAGCCACAACCGCGTTGAAGGTAAGCAGGAGTACACCAGCCTGCTGTACATCCCGTCCCAGGCTCCGTGGGATATGTGGAACCGTGATCATAAACACGGCCTGAAACTGTACGTTCAACGCGTGTTTATCATGGACGACGCTGAACAGTTCATGCCGAACTATCTGCGCTTCGTGCGTGGTCTGATTGACTCCAGCGATCTGCCGCTGAACGTTTCCCGTGAAATCCTCCAGGACAGCACGGTAACGCGTAACCTGCGCAATGCGCTGACCAAGCGTGTGCTGCAAATGCTGGAAAAACTGGCGAAAGACGACGCGGAAAAATACCAGACCTTCTGGCAACAGTTTGGCCTGGTACTGAAAGAAGGTCCGGCGGAAGATTTCGCTAACCAGGAAGCGATCGCCAAACTGCTGCGTTTTGCTTCTACTTATACCGATTCTTCTGCGCAGACCGTGTCTCTGGAAGACTACGTTTCCCGCATGAAAGAAGGGCAGGAGAAAATCTACTACATCACTGCAGACAGCTATGCGGCAGCGAAGAGCAGCCCGCACCTGGAACTGCTGCGTAAGAAAGGCATCGAAGTTCTGCTGCTTTCCGACCGCATCGATGAGTGGATGATGAACTATCTGACTGAGTTCGACGGTAAACCGTTCCAGTCGGTGTCTAAAGTTGACGAGTCGCTGGAAAAACTGGCTGACGAAGTTGATGAGAGCGCGAAAGAAGCGGAGAAAGCACTGACTCCGTTCATCGACCGCGTGAAAGCTCTGCTCGGCGAGCGCGTGAAAGATGTCCGTCTGACTCACCGTCTGACCGATACGCCAGCGATCGTTTCGACCGACGCGGACGAAATGAGCACTCAGATGGCGAAACTGTTCGCTGCGGCGGGCCAGAAAGTGCCAGAAGTGAAATACATCTTCGAACTGAACCCGGATCACGTACTGGTGAAACGTGCGGCAGATACTGAAGATGAAGCCAAGTTCAGCGAGTGGGTAGAACTGCTGCTGGATCAGGCGCTGCTGGCAGAACGCGGCACGCTGGAAGATCCGAACCTGTTTATTCGTCGTATGAATCAGCTGCTGGTTTCCTGATGTCATGCCGGATGACCTTTGTGTCATCCGGCATTTTTCTTTTCATCATCTGTACTTTCCGCAAATTATCTCGCCATTAACCGTTTCAGCCTCAGGTGCCTTTCTTGAGGCAATCGCCTGTTGGTGGTATCGTTTATCGCTTTTTCAAAAAAATCGACACATTTTAAGGGGATTTTCGCAATGCGTATCATTCTGCTTGGCGCTCCGGGCGCGGGGAAAGGGACTCAGGCTCAGTTCATCATGGAGAAATATGGTATTCCGCAAATCTCCACTGGCGATATGCTGCGTGCTGCGGTCAAATCTGGCTCCGAGCTGGGTAAACAAGCAAAAGACATTATGGATGCTGGCAAACTGGTCACCGACGAACTGGTGATCGCGCTGGTTAAAGAGCGCATTGCTCAGGAAGACTGCCGTAATGGTTTCCTGTTGGACGGCTTCCCGCGTACCATTCCGCAGGCAGACGCGATGAAAGAAGCGGGCATCAATGTTGATTACGTTCTGGAATTCGACGTACCGGACGAACTGATTGTTGATCGTATCGTAGGCCGCCGCGTTCATGCGCCGTCTGGTCGTGTTTATCACGTTAAATTCAATCCGCCGAAAGTAGAAGGCAAAGACGACGTTACCGGTGAAGAACTGACTACCCGTAAAGACGATCAGGAAGAAACCGTGCGTAAACGTCTGGTTGAATACCATCAGATGACTGCACCGCTGATCGGCTACTACTCCAAAGAAGCGGAAGCGGGTAACACCAAATACGCGAAAGTTGACGGTACCAAGCAGGTTGCTGAAGTTCGCGCTGATCTGGAAAAAATCCTCGGCTAATCAAGCCGCAGCAGATCTGCTTTCGGGCAGGTCTGCTTATCCACCTCAGGCAATACCTCTCACAGCAATTAGTTCTTCTTCCTCACTTTTCCGCTACAATTATCAACAAGTTGAATCGATAAGAGGCGGTAATGCGTCAGACTAAAACCGGTATCCTGCTGGCAAACCTGGGTACGCCCGATGCCCCCACACCTGAAGCGGTAAAACGCTATCTGAAACAATTTTTAAGCGACAGACGCGTGGTTGATACCTCACGGTTGTTATGGTGGCCGTTGCTGCGCGGCGTGATTTTGCCGCTGCGCTCGCCGCGTGTGGCGAAGCTGTACGCCTCTGTCTGGATGGAAGACGGCTCGCCGCTGATGGTTTACAGCCGCCAGCAACAGCAGGCGTTGGCACAACGTTTACCGGATACGCCAGTGGCGCTGGGCATGAGCTACGGCTCGCCATCACTGGAAAGCTCCGTCGATGAACTCCTGGCAGAGCATGTAGATCATATTGTGGTGCTGCCGCTTTATCCGCAATTCTCCTGTTCTACGGTCGGTGCGGTATGGGATGAACTGGCACGCATTCTGGCGCGCAAACGTAGCATTCCGGGGATATCGTTTATTCGTGATTACGCCGATAACCACGATTACATTAATGCACTGGCGAACAGCGTACGCGCTTCTTTTGCCAAACATGGCGAACCGGATCTGCTGCTGCTCTCTTATCATGGCATTCCCCAGCGTTATGCAGATGAAGGCGATGATTACCCGCAACGTTGCCGCACAACGACTCGCGAACTGGCTTCCGCACTGGGGATGGTACCGGAAAAAGTGATGATGACCTTTCAGTCGCGCTTTGGCCGGGAACCCTGGCTGATGCCTTATACCGACGAAACGCTGAAAATGCTCGGAGAAAAAGGCGTAGGTCATATACAGGTGATGTGCCCGGGCTTTGCTGCGGATTGTCTGGAGACGCTGGAAGAGATTGCCGAGCAAAACCGTGAGGTCTTCCTCGGTGCGGGCGGGAAAAAATATGAATATATTCCAGCGCTTAATGCCACGCCGGAACATATCGAAATGATGGCTAATCTTGTTGCCGCGTATCGCTAAAGCTGAGCGGTAAAGAACTGAGCGCCGTCGCGAAGAGCCTCGTCGGCGGTTTTCATCATCCGTGAATAATGCAAAAAGGCATGCAGCGTACCTGGGTAGAGTTTGAACTCACAGGGCTGCTGATGCGCCGCTAACGTCTAGTAAAGCAGACGGCTGTCATCCAGCAGCGGATCGAACTCCGCCCCGGCAATAAAACAGGGCGGAACTTCGCGAGTGAGATCATTATTAAACAGACAGTAATACGGTGACTCGCGGTCCGCGTCGTTGCTTAAATACGCCTCTTCATACATCTGCAAATCCTGTTGCGTTAAGCCATCCCAGACACCGCCCAACAGACGACGAGTCACGGAATCCCGTAATCCGTAAAGCCCATACCACAGCAAAACACCCGCAATTTTACCGCAATCGATCTGTTTATCACGCAACCACAACGCACTGGCGAGCGCCAGCATGGCACCTGCGGAATCACCGGCAAAGCCAATGCGGGACATATTGATTTGATAATCCTCCGCCTGCTGGTGGAAATAACAACAAGCAGCCACAATTTCCTCTATCGCTTGTGGAAAACGCGCTTCAGGTGAAAGGGTGTAATTAATACCAATCACCGTACATTGGCTGTAGCTTGCCAGCAGGCGCATGATGCGATCGTGGGTATCGAGATTGCCGAGAATAAAACCGCCTCCATGCAAATAAAATAGCGTCGCCGGGCTATCTGGCTGCGGACAAAAGAGACGTGTTTCCACCTGCCCATATTTTGTTGGAACCATGTAAGCTCTGGTTGCCATTTCTGGAGCGCCCGCATTCCAGAATCGGCGCTCAAGCGTGTAATACTGTCGTTGCTCAGCAATCGTTCCCGTTGCGGGCCAGGACGGTAAATCCGGCTGAAGAGTATTCACAACGGTCTTCATTTCAGCAGAAATAAGGTCCAGAACAGGTAGTTTGTTTTCCGGCTTCATACAAAAACTCCTTTCAAATTACGTCATTGTAAGGAACCACTGCCATGAAAATGCGATCCCGCCTGCTGATATTGAAACTGGCTGCGTCTCGCGCGCTCCCGTCAGATTGTGTTAACATTCGCCGCTCAGTTAACCACCCGTAAAAACAACCATGAAATTTCCCGGTAAACGTAAATCCAAACATTACTTCCCTGTAAATGCACGCGATCCGCTGCTTCAGCAATTCCAGCCAGAAAACGAAACCAGCGCCGCCTGGGTCGTAGGTATTGACCAGACGCTGGTCGATATTGAAGCGAAAGTGGATGATGAATTCATTGAGCGTTATGGATTAAGCGCCGGGCATTCACTGGTGATTGAGGATGACGTAGCCGAAGTGCTTTATCAGGAGCTAAAACAGAAAAACCTGATTACCCATCAGTTTGCGGGTGGCACCATTGGTAACACCATGCACAACTACTCGGTGCTCGCGGACGACCGTTCGGTGCTGCTGGGCGTCATGTGCAGCAATATTGAAATTGGCAGTTATGCCTATCGTTACCTGTGTAACACTTCCAGCCGTACCGATCTTAACTATCTACAAGGCGTGGATGGTCCGATTGGTCGTTGCTTTACGCTGATTGGCGAGTCCGGGGAACGTACCTTTGCTATCAGTCCAGGCCACATGAACCAGCTGCGGGCTGAAAGCATTCCGGAAGATGTGATTGCCGGAGCCTCGGCACTGGTTCTCACCTCATATCTGGTGCGTTGCAAGCCGGGTGAACCCATGCCGGAAGCAACCATGAAAGCCATTGAGTACGCGAAGAAATATAACGTACCGGTGGTGCTGACGCTGGGCACCAAGTTTGTCATTGCCGAGAATCCGCAGTGGTGGCAGCAATTCCTCAAAGACCACGTTTCTATCCTTGCGATGAACGAAGATGAAGCCGAAGCGTTGACCGGAGAAAGCGATCCGTTGTTGGCATCTGACAAGGCGCTGGACTGGGTAGAGCTGGTGCTGTGCACCGCCGGGCCAATCGGCTTGTATATGGCGGGCTTTACCGAAGACGAAGCGAAACGTAAAACCCAGCATCCGCTGCTGCCGGGCGCTATAGCGGAATTCAACCAGTATGAGTTTAGCCGCGCCATGCGCCACAAGGATTGCCAGAATCCGCTGCGTGTCTATTCGCACATTGCGCCGTACATGGGCGGGCCGGAAAAAATCATGAACACTAATGGAGCGGGGGATGGCGCATTGGCAGCGTTGCTGCATGACATTACCGCCAACAGCTACCATCGTAGCAACGTACCAAACTCCAGCAAACATAAATTCACCTGGTTAACTTATTCATCGTTAGCGCAGGTGTGTAAATATGCTAACCGTGTGAGCTATCAGGTACTGAACCAGCATTCACCTCGTTTAACGCGCGGCTTGCCGGAGCGTGAAGACAGCCAGGAAGAGTCTTACTGGGATCGTTAAGTTATCGTCGGTTCGTAGGCCAGATAAGGCGTTCACGCCGCATCTGGCATTTGGCTCTCGATGCCTGATGCGACGCTGGCGCGTCTTATCATGCCTACATATTTTTCATATTTTACATCCGGCAACCACCGTTTACCCCGTCACCACTTCACCCGCCGGTGGCGTTTCCAGCAGTTCCAGCATAGTACGGGCAATTTCACGTTCACCCATCACTACCTGATTCGCGCCACGTTCGGTGATATACGTCACTTCATCGTCATAATGGGCGCGGGCGATAATCTCAATATCCGGGTTTTTCGCGCGGGCAGACGCCACAATCTCACCCGCTTCATAACCGTTGGGGATCGTCAGGATCAGCCATTTTGCACATTCCAGATGTGCCAGTTGCATAATTTCTTCGTTCGCTGCATTGCCCAATACAGCGCGGACCCCACGCTCTCGCAGCTCATCAACACGGGTTCGTGACGTCTCAATCACCACCAGCGGAATATCAGAGGCGAGCAATTTCTCCCCCAGCAGGCTGCCTACACGACCGTAACCCACCAATAGCGCATGGTTGCAAATATCCACTGGGATCTGTTTCTCTTCTTCGATTGCCTCTTCCAGCGTCTGCTCTTCCAGCGTTTCGGTCTTCGCCAGATATTTCTCCAGTAGTGCGAACAGTACCGGGTTGAGCATAATCGACAGGATCGCCCCTGCCAGTACCAGGTTTTGTCCGGCCTGCGGCAGTAAATTCAATGCCATTCCCAGTCCCGCCAGGATAAACGCGAACTCACCAATCTGCGCCAGGCTGGCGGCGATGGTTAATGCCGTACGTTGGGAGTGACCAAACAGACGGACAAGGAACAGGGCCGCGACCGATTTACCAAACAGAATAATTGCCAGCGTCGCCAGCACTGCCAGCGGTTGCTGAATCAGAATTAACGGATCAAACAACATCCCGACTGAGACAAAAAACAGCACCGCAAACGCGTCGCGCAATGGCAACGTATCGTGGGCGGCACGGTGACTCAATTCAGACTCGTTCAGTACCATCCCGGCAAAGAACGCACCGAGTGCAAAGGAGACATCAAACAGCTCTACCGCACCAAAGGCAATCCCTAACGCCAGCGCCAGCACTGACAGGGTAAACAGCTCGCGAGAACCGGTTGCCGCGCTGCGTGCCATAATCCACGGCACCAGACGGCGACCTACCAGCATCATAATGGCGATAAATGCGATCACCTTGCCGATGGTGATCCCCATATCGACTGCAAGAGTGGCAAAGCCCACATCGCCCTGTTCCATCATTCCTGCCACTGCGGGCAGCAACACCAGCGTCAGAACCATCACCAGGTCTTCCACAATCAACCAACCGATGGCGATTTGCCCACGCTGACTGTCTATTAATTGCCGTTCTTCAAGTGCGCGCAGTAACACCACGGTACTGGCGGTGGAAAGACATAAGCCGAACACGATACCGGTCATTAACGACCAGCCCAGCACGGCGGAGAGCGCCATACCCAGCAGCGTCGCCACGGCTATCTGGGCGATCGCGCCGGGAATGGCGATGGACTTTACCGCCATCAAATCCTTGAGCGAAAAATGCAAACCGACGCCGAACATCAGCAAAATAACGCCCAGTTCAGCCAGTTCCGGCGCAAGCTTGGTATCGGCAACAAAGCCCGGAGTGAATGGTCCTGCCAGCACACCCGCTAACAGATATCCCACCAGAGGAGAAATACGTAGTTTATTGGCCAGCATGCCGAGGATAAAGGCGAGCACAAGGCCGCCAACAATGGTGGTGATAAGCGGGGTGGCGTGATGCATTCCGTCTCCTTTTCCTGGTGGTTATTGTCCATTTTTGGCTGGGAAAACCAAAATTACAGGTAATAGTTTATGACAATTTCATTGATGATGTTTATGAATAATTGTTGAATTTTGCAGAAAAATGGAATTAGCTGCAAAAAAAGCACGGTTCGGAAAACAGAAGGCGGTTTAACAGAGGAAAGGCTTATGGCGACTGTAAAACGATGCAGCCAAAGTTTGCCTTTGGCTGCAATGAAATCAGTCTTTATGCCGGTTATCAGGCAGGAATATGGTCAACATCCCCAATAGTGGCAGGAAAGCACAGATTTTATAGACTAACTCGATGCTGGTGTGATCGGCGATAAGCCCCAGAACTGCCGCTCCCAGACCTCCCATGCCGAAAGCAAAACCGAAAAAGAGTCCAGAAACCATACCGATACGTCCCGGAAGTAGCTCCTGAGCGTAGACCAGAATGGCAGAGAATGCCGAAGCGAGGATAAATCCAATAATCACCGTTAAAACCCCCGTCCAGTGCAGGCGGGCGTAGGGTAAAATCAGCGTAAACGGCGCAACGCCGAGGATAGAGCCCCAAATCACATATTTCCGTCCAATTTTATCCCCTACAGGCCCGCCGATCACCGTACCTGCCGCAACGGCAAACAGGAAGGCAAACAGATGAAGCTGGGCATTCTGGATAGATAATCCGAATTTTTGCATCAGATAAAAGGTGTAATAGCTGCTGATGCTCGCCATATAGAAATATTTCGAGAAAATGAGGATTAACAGAATGCTGACTGCCAGTACCACTTTGTTGCGCGGCAGTGGATTGATTATCGTCGCTTTGGGTTTTCCTTTATTCATTCGGTGCTGTGCCGAGTACCAACGGCTAATTTGCGCCAACACCACGATCGCCAGCAGTGCCGCAAGCACAAACCAGGCAACGTTGCCTTTGCCATAAGGCTCGATAATCACCGCCGCCAGCAAGGGTCCCAGGGAACTGCCAAAGTTGCCGCCGACCTGAAAGATAGATTGCGCCAGGCCATGCCGCCCGCCGGAAGCCATACGGGCTACGCGAGAAGATTCCGGATGAAAGACCGATGAACCGGTACCGACCAGCGCCGCTGCCAGCAGAACTGCGCCAAAACTGCCCGCCAGCGCAAGCAGCACCAGACCACTTAAGGTAAAGCACATGCCAATTGGCAACGACCACGGCATCGGATATTTATCGGTCCAGTAGCCGACCACTGGTTGCAGTAGCGAAGAGGCGAGCTGGAAGGTGAGGGTTATCATGCCAATCTGCATAAATGTCAGAGAAAATTCTGACTGAAGCAGCGGATAAATCGCCAGAATCAGCGATTGGATCATGTCGTTCAGCAGATGTGAGAGGCTGATAGCACCTAAAATACCAAACGATGTTCGGGCCTTGGTCGTTGACGCAGCCGCGCCCGCCACAGGCTGGGTTTGTTCACTCATTGCCATAGGAAAGTCACTTTTTCAGGGTTGCGATGTAAAGAATGATCTTATTTGTGATTATTACCCGACTAACATACCTGTATGCGTCGTCTGAAGGAAGTCTCAACGCCGAATACAGAATTTCTAATCTGGATGCAGATTTATCTTCACCGGACGCAGACTTGTCTATGATGTTGCGTCATACTATTTTTCAACACGTTGAAATCAGGTCAGGGAGAGAAGTATGAAATTATTGCAGCGGGGCGTGGCGTTAGCGCTGTTAACCACATTTACACTGGCGAGTGAAACTGCTCTGGCGTATGAGCAGGATAAAACCTACAAAATTACAGTTCTGCATACCAATGATCATCATGGGCATTTTTGGCGCAATGAATATGGCGAATATGGTCTGGCGGCGCAAAAAACGCTGGTGGATGGTATCCGCAAAGAGGTTGCGGCTGAAGGCGGTAGCGTGCTGCTACTTTCCGGTGGCGACATTAACACTGGCGTGCCCGAGTCTGACTTACAGGATGCCGAACCTGATTTTCGCGGTATGAATCTGGTGGGCTATGACGCGATGGCGATCGGTAATCATGAATTTGATAATCCGCTCACCGTATTACGCCAGCAGGAAAAGTGGGCCAAGTTCCCGTTGCTTTCCGCGAATATCTACCAGAAAAGTACTGGCGAGCGCCTGTTTAAACCGTGGGCGCTGTTTAAGCGTCAGGATCTGAAAATTGCCGTTATTGGGCTGACAACCGATGACACAGCAAAAATTGGTAACCTGGAATACTTCACTGATATCGAATTTCGTAAGCCCGCCGATGAAGCGAAGCTGGTGATTCAGGAGCTGCAACAGACAGAAAAGCCAGACATTATTATCGCGGCGACCCATATGGGGCATTACGATAATGGTGAGCACGGCTCTAACGCACCGGGCGATGTGGAGATGGCACGCGCGCTGCCTGCCGGATCGCTGGCGATGATCGTCGGTGGTCACTCGCAAGATCCGGTCTGCATGGCGGCAGAAAACAAAAAACAGGTCGATTACGTGCCGGGTACGCCATGCAAACCAGATCAACAAAACGGCATCTGGATTGTGCAGGCGCATGAGTGGGGCAAATACGTGGGACGGGCTGATTTTGAGTTTCGTAATGGCGAAATGAAAATGGTTAACTACCAGCTGATTCCGGTGAACCTGAAGAAGAAAGTGACCTGGGAAGACGGGAAAAGCGAGCGCGTGCTTTACACTCCTGAAATCGCTGAAAACCAGCAAATGATCTCGCTGTTATCACCGTTCCAGAACAAAGGCAAAGCGCAGCTGGAAGTGAAAATAGGCAAAACCAATGGTCGTCTGGAAGGCGATCGTGACAAAGTGCGTTTTGTACAGACCAATATGGGGCGGTTGATTCTGGCAGCCCAAATGGATCGCACTGGTGCCGACTTTGCGGTGATGAGCGGAGGCGGAATTCGTGATTCTATCGAAGCAGGCGATATCAGCTATAAAAACGTGCTGAAAGTGCAGCCATTCGGCAATGTGGTGGTGTATGCCGACATGACCGGTAAAGAGGTGATTGATTACCTGACCGCCGTCGCGCAGATGAAGCCAGATTCAGGTGCCTACCCGCAATTTGCCAACGTTAGCTTTGTGGCGAAAGACGGCAAACTGAACGACCTTAAAATCAAAGGCGAACCGGTCGATCCGGCGAAAACTTACCGTATGGCGACATTAAACTTCAATGCCACCGGCGGTGATGGATATCCGCGCCTTGATAACAAACCGGGCTATGTGAATACCGGCTTTATTGATGCCGAAGTGCTGAAAGCGTATATCCAGAAAAGCTCGCCGCTGGATGTGAGTGTTTATGAACCGAAAGGTGAGGTGAGCTGGCAGTAATCCGAAAGTGCCGGATGTTTGCATCCGGCACAATGCTTAATCGCGGCGGGCGATATCAGCAAATTTGGCATCGAGGATCTTTGCCAGATCGCCTGCCGCCAGTTCGATATCCAGTCCGCGCTTGCCGCCGGAAACATAAATAGTGGCAAATTCTTGTGCGGGGGCGTCGATAATCGTTGGCAGACGTTTTTTCTGCCCCAGTGGGCTAATCCCCCCAACCAGGTATCCCGTCGAACGCTGCGCGACCATCGGATCGGCCATCTCAACTTTCTTGGCACCCAGCGCTTTTGCTACTTTTTTAAGATCCAGTTGACCTGCGACCGGCGTAACGGCCACGGCAAGGTGTTTCATATCACCGTTCACTGCCACCAGCAGCGTTTTGTAGACCTGATCCGGATTCAAACCTAATTTTTTGACGACTTCATCGCCAAAATTGGTTTCAGCCGGATCGTGCTCGTAGGTATGGATTTGAAACGAAATCTTGTTTTTTTCGAGTAATTTAACTGCGGGTGTCATGGTAATTTTCCTGCCTTAAACAAAAAAACGAAGCAAGCATACGCCTGATGGCGGTCCAAAAAAAAGAGTCATCTTGCCTAAGAGTATTGGCAGGATGGTGAGATTGAGCGACAATCGAGTTACACCGTCGCTTAAAGTGACGGCATAATAATAAAAAAATGAAATTCCTCTTTGACGGGCCAATAGCGATATTGGCCATTTTTTTAGCGCAACATTTGCGGCAAATTCCCTTCTCCATACAGGTGTAGTGCACCGACCGCGACCACATATCGCCCCGGCGGCATGGCGCGTAATTTATCCCGCCAGGCGAGATTTCGCTGATGCATCAGCACATCGTACAGCGACTGACTGAACGTATTGGGCAGCGTTATATCATTATTTTGCGGCGGTGCATTCAGCCACCAGCTCATCATTTGTTGCAGCAACCGTGCGTTGGTATGCCAGTGGGTCAGCGTATCGTCCAGCAGCGCCAGTCCTTTGTCAGGGAGCTGGAGCAACATGGCAATCTGGTTTTCAGCCCCTTCCAGTTCAATCACGGGTTTATGTTGTTGCTTCGCCGCCTGCAATAGCTGGTAATCGATACCGTATTCTGCCCGCAGCCCCAGTTTTTGTGCCTGCGTCGCCTGAAGAACCATCGCGATTTGCCACAGCGGTTGGGTAGAAAAGAGTGAGGGAGAAATGCCCATCTCCTGGCTAATGTGCTGCAGGTTTTGGAGTTGCTCCTCGCTAATGCGCTCTTCCAGCGCCTCGCAGGCAGGCAAATTAGCAAAAGGCGTATCGCTGGTGGAAACATCCGCCTCGACGATCAGCGCATCGGCGTTTTTGAGCTTTTTGAGCAAACGGGTGGGCAGGGGAGCCATATCGTGGCTACCCATATGAATACTGCCAATCAGATGAAAATGGCGATTGCCGGGGAGGGTGATATCGATGGCAGGCCAGGTGTAATGATTACCGCGCAGCGCGGCCCAAAGCGTTTTTACCCGGTACAACAGATCCATACGACCTCCCTTTGTGAAATATCATGCTAGCGCGCGGTGAGGGATGGCGCAAATGGAGTTGGGGACTTGTTTAATGTGTTTGTATGATTCAGTATGTTCTTGCATCGCTATTCACAGGGAAGCAACAGTTAAAAACCATGAAACAGGCAACAAGAAAACCGACGACACCCGGAGATATTCTTCTCTATGAATATCTGGAACCGCTCGATTTGAAAATCAATGAGTTAGCAGAGTTGCTGCATGTTCATCGTAATCGCGTCAGTGCACTGATCAATAACAATCGTAAACTCACCACTGAGATGGCATTCCGTCTGGCGAAAGTTTTTGATACCACAGTCGATTTTAGGCTAAACCTCCAGGCGGCAGTTGATCTTTGGGAAGTTGAAAACAACATGCGCACCCAGGAAGAATTGGGACGGATTGAAACAGTGGCTGAATATTTGGCACGCCGTGAAGAGCGTGCAAAAAAGGTCGCGTAAGGCCAAAACATCGCTTCATCTCGTAGGCCGGATAAGGCGTTCACGCCGCATCCGGCATCCGAGCACCATTGCCTGATGCGACGCTTACGCGTCTTATCAGGCCTACAAACCTGTGCCTGAACCGTAGGCCGGATAAGGCGTTTACGCCGCATCCGGCAGTCATGCGTCGATGCCAAATGCGCCGCCCTAAAGCAGCGCATCCGCAATGACGTACTTATTCCTTCGGTTTAAACCGCAGCAACCGGTTGGCGTTACTTACTACGGTAATTGACGAGAGCGCCATTGCCGCTCCGGCAACTACCGGGTTAAGCAGTGTTCCAGTAAACGGCCACAAAATACCGGCGGCGACCGGAATACCGATGCTGTTGTAGATAAAGGCACCGAGCAGGTTCTGCTTCATGTTGCGCAGCGTTGCGCGGGAAATCGCGAGCGCATCCGCAACGCCCATCAGGCTATGGCGCATCAGGGTAATCGCCGCGGTTTCAATGGCAACATCACTGCCGCCACCCATCGCAATGCCGACATCCGCCTGGGCCAGCGCTGGCGCGTCGTTAATGCCGTCGCCCACCATTGCCACCTGACGTCCTTCACTTTGCAGACGTTTGATCGCTTCGGCTTTACCGTCCGGCAGCACTCCGGCAATCACTTCATCAATTCCAGCTTCTTTGGCGATCGCATTGGCGGTGGTTGGGTTATCCCCGGTCAACATCACCAGACGATATCCCGCTTTATGCAGGCGTTGCAGCGCCGCCACGCTATCACTACGCAACGGATCGCGTACAGCCAGCAGGGCTACTGCTTTCCCGTCAATCGCCAGCAGCACAGGCGTTGCTCCTTGCGATGCCTGAGCTGAAATATCGGCTTCAATCGCTTTAGTATCGACTTGCTGATCATTTAACAACGCCTGATTACCCAGCAATAACGCATGACCTTCTGCTTCACCGCTCACGCCCAGCCCGCGCAATGTGCGGAAACCGTTGACCTGCGGTAGCTGCATATCGCCTGCTTTATCAAGGATCGCTCGTGCCAATGGATGGCTGGAACCTTGCTCCAGCGCCGCCGCCAGACGCAGCGCCTGCGCTTCGTCAACATCAGCAAATGTTTTCACTGCGACAACCTGCGGCTTCCCTTCGGTCAGCGTCCCGGTTTTATCGAACACGACGGTATCGAGTGTACTGGCGCGTTGCAGCGCGTCGGCGTCCCGCACCAGCACGCCAAACTCAGCCGCCCGCCCGACGCCGGAAATAATCGACATCGGCGTCGCCAGTCCCAGCGCACACGGGCAGGCGATAATCAGCACCGTAGTGGCAATCACCAGGGTATAGACAATCTGCGGTGCCGGACCAAAGAAATACCAGATTGCCGCACTGACAAGCGCAATAACCACTACTACCGGCACAAATATGGCTGAGATTTTATCCGCCAGCTGACCGATTTCTGGCTTGCTGCTCTGGGCCTGGCGCACCATGCGAATGATCCTTGATAGCGTGGTATGGCTGCCAACCGCACTGGCACGAAACAGCACACTGCCGTCCTGTACCACTGTCCCGGCATGGACGCTATCGCCTTCGCCTTTTTGCTGCGGGATTGGTTCGCCCGTCAGCATCGCTTCATCCAGCCATGCTTCGCCCTGGGTAATCTCGCCATCTACCGGCACGCGATCGCCGGTCGTCAGGCGCAGCAACATACCTGGCTGCACTTCTGCCAGAGGCACGCTTTTTTCACCTTCGTCAGTAACCAGGCGCGCCGTCGGTGGGGTTAAATCGAGTAATTTCTCCAGTGCCTTAGAAGAACGCTGACGTGCGCGTGCTTCCAGCATATGGCCGAGATTGATCAGACCGATAATCATCGCACTGGCTTCATAGTAAAGATGTCGCGCTTCCATCGGGAACCACTGCGGCCACAGGTTGACGCTCATCGAATAGAGCCACGCCACGCCCGTTCCCAGCGCCACCAGCGTATCCATCGTCGCTGCACCGTTCAGCAGGCTTTTCCATGCACTGCGGTAAAAATGGCCGCTGGCGAAAACCATCACCGCCAGGGTTATCAGGCCGATAACCAACCACAGGCTGCGGTTGTCGGCGGTGACTATCATGTTATCGCCGATCATCCCCCAGACCATCACCGGGATACCCACCGCCAGTGCGACAATTGCCTGCCAGCGGAAGCGCTTCATCGTAGCGACGGCGGTTTCTTGCTGGCGTTCGCGGCGTTTCGCGTCATCTTCAATCGCTTCCGCGCCGTAGCCCGCTTTTTCCACCGCCTGCACTAAATCTTGTGGGGAGGCACTGCCCATCACCAGCGCAGTACGCTCCGCCAGGTTTACCCGTGCCTGAGTGACGCCCGGTACGCTTTGCAGCGCATTTTGTACGCGGGTGACACAGCTGGCGCAGCTCATGCCGCTCAGCAGCAACTGCTGGCTGTCATCGTCATCGGCGGTCGCTGCCGGAAGCGCCTCAGAAACCGCTGTCAGTGCTTCCGACGGGATTGATGACTCCGCCAGCGGTTTAGCCTTTGGGTGGCTTACAGATGCGTCATAACCCGCTTGTTTGATGGTTTCGATCAGCTGTTCTGCACTGGCAGTCCCGGTAACGTGCGCTTCAGTGATAGACACATCCGCTTGTTCCACATCCGGGCGCTGTTCAAGACTTTCTTTCACGCGTTTAACGCAGTGACCGCAGGACAGGCCGTCCAGGTTCAGGTCGATAGTTTGTGACATAAAACACTCCTTTAAGACAGTTTTGACTGGCTGTGATAAAGGTTAAACCTTCCAGCAAGGGGAAGGTCAAGAAATTAATAAACCAGGCGGGTAAAAGTCCGTAAAGATTAAAAAATCGGCTCGATTTGCATCAGGATTAGACATTTATTTCTTTGTTTTCCTGTAGTTAAGTTGCGGGTGCTAAGTTAAATCAGGATGCCTGAAAATCGGCACTGGGGTGAGGAATTACCTCCCGCATCTATAAAAAGGAGTTAACAAAAGATGTTAGATGCAAACAAATTACAGCAGGCAGTGGATCAGGCTTACACCCAATTTCACTCACTTAACGGCGGACAAAATGCCGATTACATTCCCTTTCTGGCGAATGTACCAGGTCAACTGGCGGCAGTGGCTATCGTGACCTGCGATGGCAACGTCTATAGTGCGGGTGACAGTGATTACCGCTTTGCACTGGAATCCATCTCTAAAGTCTGTACGTTAGCCCTTGCGTTAGAAGATGTCGGCCCGCAGGCGGTACAGGACAAAATTGGCGCTGACCCGACCGGATTGCCCTTTAACTCAGTTATCGCCTTAGAGTTGCATGGCGGCAAACCGCTTTCGCCACTGGTAAATGCTGGCGCTATTGCCACCACCAGCCTGATTAACGCTGAAAACGCCGAACAACGCTGGCAGCGAATTTTACATATCCAACAGCAACTGGCTGGTGAGCAGGTAGCGCTCTCTGACGAAGTCAACCAGTCGGAACAAACAACCAACTTCCATAATCGGGCCATTGCCTGGCTGCTGTACTCCGCCGGATATCTCTATTGTGATGCAATGGAAGCCTGTGACGTGTACACCCGTCAGTGCTCTACGCTCATCAATACTGTTGAACTGGCAACGCTTGGCGCGACGCTGGCGGCGGGTGGTGTGAATCCGTTGACGCATAAACGCGTTCTTCAGGCCGACAACGTGCCGTACATTCTGGCCGAAATGATGATGGAAGGGCTGTATGGTCGCTCCGGTGACTGGGCGTATCGCGTTGGTTTACCGGGCAAAAGCGGTGTAGGTGGCGGTATTCTGGCGGTCGTCCCTGGCGTGATGGGAATTGCCGCGTTCTCACCACCGCTGGACGAAGAAGGCAATAGTGTTCGCGGTCAAAAAATGGTGGCATCGGTCGCTAAGCAACTCGGCTATAACGTGTTTAAGGGCTGATCATGATGAACACGGAAGGTAATAACGGTAACAAACCCCTCGGTCTATGGAACGTCGTTTCCATCGGTATTGGGGCAATGGTGGGGGCGGGGATCTTCGCGCTGCTGGGGCAGGCTGCGTTGCTAATGGAAGCCTCGACCTGGGGCGCCTTTGCTTTTGGCGGTATTGTGGCTATGTTTTCCGGTTATGCCTATGCGCGTCTGGGGGCGAGCTATCCCAGCAATGGCGGTATTATCGACTTTTTTCGTCGCGGATTAGGCAACGGCGTCTTTTCGCTAGCGCTCTCGTTGCTATACCTGTTGACGCTGGCGGTGAGCATCGCCATGGTTGCCCGTGCTTTTGGCGCTTATGCCGTGCAGTTTTTGCATGAAGGCAGCCAGGAGGAGCACCTTATTTTGCTCTACGCGTTGGGGATCATTGCGGTGATGACGCTTTTCAACTCCTTAAGCAACCATGCGGTAGGGCGGCTGGAAGTGATCCTCGTCGGCATTAAAATGATGATCCTGTTATTGCTGATTATTGCCGGTGTCTGGTCGCTGCAACCGGCGCATATTTCCGTCTCTGCGCCCCCCAGCTCCGGTGCGTTCTTCTCCTGTATTGGGATAACCTTCCTTGCCTATGCGGGCTTTGGCATGATGGCGAACGCGGCGGATAAAGTGAAAGATCCGCAGGTCATTATGCCACGGGCGTTTCTGGTGGCGATTGGCGTTACCACGTTGCTTTATATCTCGCTGGCGCTGGTTTTGCTTAGCGATGTATCGGCATTAGAGTTAGAAAAATATGCTGATACCGCCGTAGCGCAGGCTGCTTCTCCGCTGCTCGGGCATGTGGGTTATGTGATCGTCGTCATCGGCGCTTTACTGGCGACGGCTTCAGGCATTAACGCGAACCTGTTCGCCGTGTTTAACATCATGGACAACATGGGCAGCGAACGCGAACTGCCGAAGCTAATGAATAAATCCCTGTGGCGGCAGAGTACCTGGGGCAATATCATCGTCGTGGTGTTGATAATGCTGATGACGGCGGCGCTAAATTTAGACTCACTCGCCAGCGTTGCCAGCGCCACCTTTTTGATCTGCTATCTGGCGGTGTTTGTGGTGGCGATCCGCCTGCGTCATGATATTCACGCCTCGTTGCCGATTCTTATCGTTGGTACGTTGGTGATGTTGTTGGTGATCGTTGGCTTTATCTACAGCCTGTGGTCCCAGGGCAGCCGTGCGTTGATATGGATTATTGGTGCAATCTTACTCAGCCTTATTGTGGCAATGGTCATGAAGCGTAATAAAACCGTATAACACCTCTCTGTGCGCAGTACTTCCTGTATTATTGTGGTGGCGGTCGATATTCGCACTGGCAAAAAAACGTGCTTGAATATCTGTTGAAACCCTTTAACAAAGCACAGGAGGCGTTGCGCGAACGATGAACATCAGCGATGTAGCAAAAATTATCGGCCTGACCAGCAAAGCCATTCGCTTCTATGAAGAGAAGGGGCTGGTGACGCCGCCGATGCGCAGCGAAAACGGTTATCGCACCTACACGCAGCAGCATCTCAACGAACTGACCTTACTGCGCCAGGCACGGCAGGTGGGCTTTAACCTGGAAGAGAGCGGCGAGCTGGTGAATCTGTTTAACGACCCGCAGCGGCACAGCGCCGACGTCAAACGGCGCACGCTGGAGAAGGTGGCGGAGATCGAACGACACATTGAGGAGCTGCAATCCATGCGCGACCAGCTGCTGGCACTGGCGAATGCCTGCCCTGGCGATGACAGCGCCGACTGCCCGATTATCGAAAATCTCTCCGGCTGCTGTCATCATCGGGCAGGGTGATTAAGACGAGACGGCTCGGATATGTAGGGTTATCCCTTCTATCGCAATGACTTCAACATGCGTACCTGCACCGAGATCCTCGCTGGCGCTGACAGGCCATGAACTGTCACCGACGCGCATATGACCGCGCCCGTTGACCAGCGGAGATTCCAGCACAAAACGTCGGCCAATCAGCTGCTGCCCGCGCTGGTTTAAATGACTATCGCTGTGCTTTTGTTCGCGCACCCGCCGCGACAACCATTTCCACCACAGCCAGGCGGCGAGCAGCGTCAGGATGGCAAACATTACCCCTTGCCACTCCCAACCCAGCGGCACCAGCCAGACCACCAGGCCGGTAATCACCGCTGCCACGCCGCTCCACAACAAATAACCATTTCCGCCCAGCATCTCGGCTGCCAGCAGCAACCCGCCGAGACTGAGCCAGAAAATATGTGGATGAACGACCATTAACTCCATCATGGCTGAGTCCGTTTGTTGGCGCTGTCTTTCACCAGCTCGGCAATCCCGGCAATCGACCCCATCAGGCTGCTGGCCTCTAATGGCATCATCACTACTTTGCTGTTACTGGAGGAACCGATCTGCTGTAACGCTTCGGTGTATTTTTGCGCTACGAAGTAGTTCACCGCCTGAATATCACCGGAGGCGATAGCTTCAGACACCATTTTGGTGGCGCGGGCTTCTGCTTCGGCGGAACGTTCACGCGCTTCAGCCTGTAAAAACGCCGACTGACGTTCGCCTTCCGCTTTCAGGATTTGCGACTGTTTTTCACCTTCGGCTTTGAGGATTTCCGCCTGACGGATCCCTTCCGCTTCAAGAATGTAAGCGCGTTTGGTACGTTCCGCTTTCATCTGCGCGTTCATTGAAGAGATAAGCTCTGCCGGTGGGCGCACGTCGCGAATTTCAATACGGGTGACTTTAATCCCCCACGGGTTGGTGGCTTCATCGACAATACGCAGCAGGCGTGAGTTGATGCTGTCGCGCTGAGAGAGCATTTCGTCAAGTTCCATTGAACCCAACACGGTACGGATGTTAGTCATGGTCAGGTTGATGATCGCCAGCTCCAGATTGCTGACTTCATAGGCAGCGCGTGGCGCGTCAATCACCTGAATAAAACAGACTGCGTCGATGGTAACGTTGGCGTTATCTTTCGAGATAACTTCCTGGGAAGGGATATCGAGCACTTGCTCCATCATATTGATCTTGCGACCAATGCGATCCATAAACGGCACCACCAGACTGAGCCCCGGCTGTAACGTTTTGGTATAGCGACCAAAACGTTCTACCGTCCATTGATAGCCCTGCGGCACGATTTTGACGCCCGCGCCGACAATGACCAGCGCGACAAAAATGAGAATCGGGATAAAGATAAGCATCGGAAAAACCTCCTGTTGTACCGTCCATAATCAGCAAAATTGCTGCTTGATTAAACAAATTATACCTGATTACTGAAAGAGAGTTCCCCCTTATTCCTGCGAAGGATAAACTGTTTTTAGTAAAAATCAGAAAAAGGGAACAGCGATGCAGGAAAATAGTCCTTTGCTTCAGCTACAAAACGTAGGATATCTGGCGGGTGATACGAAGATTCTTAATAACATCAATTTTTCGCTGCGTGCTGGCGAATTTAAGTTAATTACCG
The DNA here is from genome assembly GCF_040495915.1 of Shigella sp. FJ200513. Taxonomy (NCBI): domain Bacteria; kingdom Pseudomonadati; phylum Pseudomonadota; class Gammaproteobacteria; order Enterobacterales; family Enterobacteriaceae; genus Shigella; species Shigella sp. FJ200513. The sequence goes on from NZ_JBDYCV010000018.1 coordinate 40,356, forward strand.
GTCCTTCTGGTTGTGGCAAAAGTACGCTGCTAAAAATAGTTGCTTCATTGATCAGCCCAACCAGCGGAACGTTACTGTTTGAAGGTGAGGATGTCAGCACACTAAAACCAGAAATCTACCGCCAGCAAGTCTCTTACTGCGCCCAGACGCCGACGCTGTTTGGCGATACGGTATACGATAATCTGATCTTTCCCTGGCAGATCCGTGACCAGCAGCCTGACCCGGCCATTTTTCTCGATTTTCTCGAACGCTTCGCTTTGCCGGACAGCATTTTGACGAAGAATATCGCCGAGCTATCTGGTGGTGAAAAACAACGCATCTCATTGATTCGTAACCTGCAATTTATGCCGAAGGTTTTATTGCTGGATGAAATAACCAGTGCGCTGGATGAAAGTAATAAACATAACGTCAATGAGATGATCCATCGTTATGTGCGCGAGCAAAATATTGCCGTGCTGTGGGTGACACACGATAAAGACGAAATTAATCATGCGGATAAAGTGATTACACTGCAACCGCATGCCGGAGAAATGCAGGAAGCACGCTATGAACTCGCATAATATTACTAACGAATCATTAGCACTGGCATTAATGCTGGTGGTGGTGGCAATCTTAATTAGCCATAAAGAAAAACTGGCGCTGGAGAAAGATATTCTATGGAGCGTCGGGCGAGCGATAATTCAGCTGATTATTGTCGGCTATGTGCTGAAGTATATTTTCAGCGTGGATGATGCCAGCCTGACATTATTGATGGTGTTATTTATCTGCTTTAATGCGGCGTGGAACGCGCAAAAACGCAGTAAATATATTGCTAAAGCTTTTATCTCATCGTTTATTGCCATTACGGTCGGGGCGGGAATTACCCTGGCGGTGCTGATTCTCTCAGGGGCGATTGAATTTATCCCGATGCAGGTGATCCCTGTCGCCGGGATGATTGCCGGTAACGCCATGGTAGCGGTGGGGTTGTGTTACAACAATTTAGGGCAACGGGTCATTAGCGAACAGCAACAGATTCAGGAGAAACTGAGTCTTGGCGCGACGCCGAAGCAGGCTTCAGCGATATTGATTCGCGACAGTATTCGCGCGGCTTTAATTCCGACGGTCGATTCAGCAAAAACGGTTGGCTTAGTGAGTTTACCAGGAATGATGTCCGGGCTGATATTTGCCGGGATTGATCCGGTGAAGGCGATTAAATATCAGATTATGGTGACCTTTATGCTGCTCTCAACCGCCAGCTTGTCGACCATTATTGCCTGCTATTTAACCTATCGTAAGTTTTATAATTCGCGCCACCAGTTGGTGGTGACTCAATTGAAGAAGAAATGATGCGATGCCGGATGCGCAGCATCGCATCCGGCGTTGTGGTTCATGTGCCGAACAACGGAATATCAATACAACAATGCATACAGCTGGCGGCGATACTTCGACGCCAGTGCATCACCCGTACCCAGCGCAGCGAGGATCTCCTGGAACGTTTTACGCGTCTGACCGTCTGCGGCGGTGAGATCTTTACGCAGATGCCCGAACAGCAACTCCAGCGCCTCTTCATTGCGCCCAACCTGATGCAGTTGCAGCGCCAGTTGCGTCGCCAGTGCGGCATCTTCTGGATTCTCCGCCACCTGCTGTTGCAACTGTTGAATTTCCGGCTTATCAGCCGCCTGCTTCAGCAGTTCGATTTGCGCTACCAGCCCCTGGTAGCGGGTGTCCTGATCCTGCAACGGAATGGTTTTCAGCACCGCTTCCGCATCTTCAGAACGGTTCAGCGCAATCAGCGTTTCTGCCAGCAGCAGGCCGATCTCCCCGTTCTGATTCGACAACTGCCAGGCGTCTTTCAGCAATGGCAGGGCATCGGTGTAATTGCCTTCCTGCATCAGTTGCATCGCCTGCTGCGCTTTCAGCTCTTCTTCGCGCGGCAGCACTTTATCCAGCAGGGCGCGGATCGCCTCTTCCGGTTGCGGCCCCTGGAAGCCATCTACCGGTTGCCCGTTCTGGAACAGATACACGGTCGGAATCGCGCGCAGACCAAACTGGGCGGCAATCATCTGCTCCGCGTCGCAGTCCAGCTTCGCCAGAATAAATTGCCCGTTGTACTGCGCCGCGAGGCTTTCCAGGATCGGGGTTAACTGCAAACAGTGCTGGCTACGTTCAGACCAAAAATAGAACAGCACCGGAGTGGTCATCGACTGTTCAAGAACCTGTTGCAGGTTAGATTCGTTAATGTTGACAATATTTTCTACGGACATGGAGTCGCTCTCTGTTGTCGATATTTTCTTTGACATGGGGGCTTAAGCGCGCGCTTCAACTCACCCCTGCAATATTTTGTCCATCACGCGCCCAGGCAGCAGGCGCTCGAGCACCATTACTGCCCAGGTCACCAGCGTTACCGGATAGCGCATCTTCGGCTTCTCGCTAATAAAAGCATGGCGCACTTTGTCGACCACCGCTTCCGGTCCCAACGTAAAGCGGGCGGCGATGCCGGGATTTTCGACTGGTTTATCACTTTGCGTCTGGTTGACGTTGTCGGTGAAGCGAGTACGAATGGGACCGGGTTCGATCAGGCTGACTTTAATTCCGCTGTGGCGTAGCTCCATGCGCAGCGCGTCTGACCACGCCTCCAGCGCATATTTACTGGCCGCGTAAGCGCCACGACCCGGCGTGGAGATTAATCCCATCACCGATGATGTCATCACAATACGCCCTTCACCGTGCGGTAACATCGCGGGTAACAGGCGCATGGTGAGCTGGTGTGCGCCGAAAAAGTTGGCGGAAAACTGCTGTTCCATCTGCGCACGGCTGATGGTGGAAAGGGGGCCATACATGCCGAATCCGGCATTGTTAAAGATCCCATACAGACAATTATCGGTCAGGGCGATCACCTCGTCTGCTGCGCGATTAACACTTTCTGGTGAATCCAGATCGATCAACACGCCGGTAAATCCCATGTTGTTCATACGCTCAACATCATTCGGTTTTCGGCAACCTGCCAGCACATGAAAACCCTGGCGTTTTAATTCGAGCGCGCTTTCCAGGCCAATTCCACTGGAACATCCGGTAATTAAGACCGATTTTTGCATAACTTTACCTGTCAGGATCTCCGTTGCTTTATGAGTCATGATTTACTAAAGGCTGCAACTGCTTCGCCATCCAGTCGGCAATAAACGGCTGGGCGTCGCGGTTGGGATGAATACCGTCATCCTGCATCCATTGTGGCTTGAGGTAGACCTCTTCCATAAAAAAGGGCAGCAGCGGAACATCAAACTCTTTGGCGAGTTTGGGGTAAATGGCGCTAAAGGCTTCATTATAACGGCGACCATAGTTTGCAGGCAGACGTATTTGCATTAACAATGGTTCAGCGTTGGCGGCTTTGACATCCTGCAAAATCTGGCGCAGCGTTTGCTCGGTTTGCTGTGGCTGAAAACCACGCAAACCATCATTGCGCCCAGTTCAACCAGCACCCAACGCGGCTGATGCTGTTTGAGCAGAGCCGGAAGGCGCGCCAGCCCTTGTTGCGAGGTGTCGCCGCTGATGCTGGCATTAACTACCGACGTTTTACTCTGCCACTTATCATTCAACAAGGCAGGCCAGGCCGCGCTGGCAGACATTCGATACCCGGCGCTCAGGCTATCACCCAGAATCAATAACGTGTCCGCTGCGGCGGCACGGAAGGTTAACAGGACCAGGAACAGGAAGGGCAAATGCCAGCGGAAAACATTGTTGAAGTTCATCATCTTAAGAAGTCCGTCGGTCAGGGGGAGCATGAACTCTCCATCCTCACCGGAGTTGAGCTGGTTGTCAAACGTGGCGAGACCATCGCACTGGTGGGCGAGTCGGGATCGGGTAAGTCAACCTTGCTGGCGATCCTCGCCGGGCTTGATGACGGCAGCAGTGGCGAAGTGAGTCTGGTGGGACAACCGCTACATAATATGGACGAAGAAGCGCGGGCAAAGTTGCGCGCGAAGCACGTCGGCTTTGTTTTTCAGTCATTTATGTTAATTCCTACCCTTAACGCGCTGGAAAACGTCGAGCTTCCGGCTCTGCTGCGCGGTGAGAGTAGCGCGGAAAGTCGTAACGGGGCGAAAGCGTTGCTCGAACAGTTAGGGCTGGGTAAACGTCTGGATCATCTTCCGGCACAGCTTTCCGGCGGTGAACAGCAACGAGTGGCGCTGGCACGAGCCTTTAATGGTCGACCTGATGTGCTGTTTGCCGACGAACCCACCGGCAACCTTGACCGCCAGACGGGCGATAAAATTGCCGACCTGCTGTTTTCCCTCAACCGTGAACATGGCACCACGTTGATTATGGTGACCCACGACCTGCAACTGGCGGCACGCTGCGACCGCTGCTTACGGCTGGTGAACGGGCAGTTGCAGGAGGAAGCATGATTGCACGTTGGTTCTGGCGCGAATGGCGTTCGCCGTCGCTATTAATTGTCTGGCTGGCGCTAAGCCTGGCGGTGGCCTGCGTGCTGGCGCTGGGCAATATCAGCGATCGCATGGAGAAGGGCTTAAGCCAGCAAAGCCGTGAGTTTATGGCGGGCGATCGGGCGTTGCGCAGTTCACGCGAAGTGCCGCAAGCGTGGCTGGAGGAAGCGCAAAAGCGCGGCCTGAAAGTCGGCAAGCAGCTGACTTTCGCCACAATGACCTTTGCAGGCGACACACCGCAGCTGGCGAACGTCAAAGCGGTGGATGATATCTACCCGATGTATGGCGGTCTGCAAACTAATCCCCCTGGCCTGAAACCGCAGGCGGGCAGCGTATTGCTGGCCCCACGCCTGATGGCACTGCTTAACCTGAAAACGGGCGACACCATTGACGTGGGCGATGCCACCTTGCGGATTGCCGGAGAAGTGATTCAGGAACCGGATTCCGGTTTTAACCCCTTCCAGATGGCTCCGCGTCTGATGATGAATCTGGCGGATGTCGATAAAACCGGAGCCGTGCAGCCGGGGAGTCGGGTCACCTGGCGTTATAAATTCGGCGGCAACGAGAACCAGCTCGACGGCTATGAGAAATGGTTGTTACCTCAGCTTAAACCCGAACAACGCTGGTACGGTCTGGAACAGGACGAAGGCGCGCTGGGGCGATCGATGGAACGCTCGCAACAGTTCCTGCTGCTTTCGGCGCTTCTGACCTTGCTGCTGGCAGTGGCAGCGGTGGCGGTAGCGATGAATCATTACTGTCGCAGTCGCTACGATCTGGTGGCGATCCTCAAAACGCTGGGGGCAGGGCGAGCGCAACTGCGTAAGCTAATCGTCGGTCAGTGGTTGATGGTGCTGACGCTTTCAGCCGTTACCGGTGGGGCCATAGGCCTGTTGTTCGAAAACGTGTTGATGGTGCTGCTCAAGCCCGTTCTGCCTGCTGCACTACCGCCAGCCAGCCTCTGGCCGTGGCTGTGGGCGCTTGGCACCATGACGGTCATCTCGCTGCTGGTGGGGCTACGACCATACCGCTTGTTGCTGGCAACGCAGCCTTTACGCGTATTACGTAATGATGTGGTCGCGAACGTCTGGCCGCTGAAGTTTTATCTGCCGATTGTCAGTGTGGTGGTTGTGCTGCTGCTCGCCGGATTAATGGGTGGCAGCATGCTGCTTTGGGCGGTGCTGGCGGGCGCGGTAGTACTGGCTTTGCTGTGCGGTGTGCTGGGCTGGATGCTGCTGAATGTACTTCGCCGCATGACGCTGAAATCGCTGCCTCTGCGCCTGGCGGTTAGCCGCCTGTTACGTCAGCCGTGGTCAACGTTAAGCCAGCTTTCGGCATTTTCGCTCTCCTTTATGCTGCTGGCACTGCTGCTGGTGCTGCGTGGCGATCTGCTCGACCGCTGGCAGCAGCAGCTACCGCCAGAAAGCCCGAACTACTTTTTAATTAACATCGCCACAGAACAGGTAGCACCGCTAAAAGCGTTCCTCGCGGAACATCATATAGTCCCGGAATCATTTTATCCGGTAGTGCGGGCGCGGCTGACGGCGATTAATGATAAGCCGACAGAAGGTAATGAAGATGAGGCGCTTAATCGCGAACTCAATCTTACCTGGCAAAATACGCGGCCCGATCATAATCCGATTGTCGCCGGTAACTGGCCGCCAAAAGCCGATGAAGTGTCGATGGAAGAGGGGCTGGCGAAACGCTTAAACGTTGCCCTCGGTGATACCGTGACTTTTATGGGCGATACCCAGGAGTTCCGCGCTAAAGTGACCAGCCTGCGCAAAGTGGACTGGGAAAGTCTGCGGCCTAATTTCTATTTTATTTTCCCTGAAGGGGCATTAGACGGGCAACCGCAGAGCTGGCTTACCAGTTTCCGCTGGGAGAATGGCAACGGCATGTTGACGCAACTCAACCGCCAGTTCCCGACCATTAGCCTGTTAGACATTGGCGCGATTTTAAAACAGGTCGGTCAGGTGCTGGAGCAGGTAAGTCGGGCGCTGGAGGTGATGGTGGTGCTGGTCACCGCCTGCGGTATGTTGCTGTTGCTGGCACAGGTGCAGGTGGGAATGCGCCAGCGTCATCAGGAGCTGGTGGTATGGCGCACACTCGGTGCGGGGAAAAAACTGCTGCGCACGACATTGTGGTGTGATGTTCGCCATGCTTGGGTTTGTTTCCGGCCTGGTGGCCGCAATTGGTGCGGAAACGGCACTGGCAGTGTTGCAGGCGAAAGTGTTTGATTTCCCGTGGGAGCCAGACTGGCGATTGTGGATTGTTCTGCCGTGCAGCGGTGCGCTGCTGCTGTCGCTTTTCGGCGGCTGGCTGGGTGCGCGACTGGTTAAGGGTAAGGCGCTGTTCAGGCAGTTTGTGGGGTGATGACAGGTGTTAGATTGCCTGATGCGCTACGCTTATCAGGCCTACGAAGAGCGTGCAATATATTGATTTTGCAAGATTGTGTAGGCCGGATAAGGCGTTTACGCCGCATCTGGCATGAACAGTGTGCATTTTGGCAATAAATATGAAACCAACTGTCATGTCGGTTTTTTTAAAGGCCGAAGGAGGTAAACCTTCGGCCTTAGCTACGTTTCCTCAGTTATTCAATAAACTGACGGATCAGTTCCAGCAGCGCGATTAGCGCCTTAAGAACGATGAGAACTTTATCGAGAAAAGTTTTCATCCGTTGCTCCCTTAAGGGAGAAAGACAATCACAGCTTACCCTTACGTTGCCTATAACTATGATTTTCTTCATGTGCTAGATGAGGACTGTCTCTCTCCAAATTAGAGCACCAGAATCAGCACCACCTGTATCCTGACCAGGACTTAAAAGTACTTTTCCGCACTGCGGTAATCCCTTGAGGCAGTATCACTACTAGCGTCGGGATTGTATCGCCAACATAGCTGTTTGAATATGTAGGCATCCTGACTTATAATTCACTTGCTAGATGAGGACTGTTTAATTTCTGCCCGGAACCACCAAGTCTTGGGCGGAAAAAATAAAAAAACCGACTGTCATGTCGGTTTTTTTATATCTGTATTCTGGTGCAACCATTTTGTTCTCACGACAATCGCCGTTTCAGAATACCGCCCATCACTGCGCCTTAACCCATACCGCCACTTCCGCCCACTCACCGCGAAAGACAACTTTTTCCGCTTTTTTCTCAAGCTGATAGCGATACATTGGGTCGTAATATTCTTTAAGTAACGGCACCAGCCAGGCCAGATGACCGTCGGTGCTGCCGGTGGTGAGTTGCGTTGTCAGCGCCGTATCCAGCTGGGCAGCGAGTTCGTTATAGCGCTGTAACCCCAGCCGACGCTTAATCGCCGAAAGTCCGTGATGCAGGTATTCGCAATATTCCTGCCAGCCCTGTTCGTCGCCATAAGCGTGGGTAAAATCATGATGCATACGCAAGAAATACTCTTCATTCAGGCGTTCAAGACGGATCTCAAACGGATCTTCTACCACCGCAATCGCCGCCTGAGTCATTCGCTCGCGCAGACATTCCGGCAGGTGATTCGAACCGATCATCCGGCTTTCATCTTCCAGCACCCACAGGCGCAAATCCTGACGGGCGTCGGTTTTTAGCATTTCGGCAGCCAGCAGGTTTTCAAAACTCGCCTGGCTAAGTTGTGGTTGTAACGTGCGACCAAACGCCGAACCGCGATGACGCGCCAGCCCTTCCAGATCAACACCGTTTGGCTGTTGTTGCACTAATAGCGTTTTACCGCTGCCGGTACAACCGCCAATCAGCACTATCGGTTTTTGTGCCAGTTCAATGGTCGCCTGAATCGCGGTCTGGCGCAGTGCCTTATAACCGCCTTCCACCAGCGGATAATCAATCCCCGCTTCATGCAGCCAGCGTTGCACAATATGTGAACGTTGACCGCCACGGGCGCAGCAGAGAATACCTTGCGGATTTTGCAGGCACGCTGCCCGCCAGGCGTACATACGCTGCTGACGAATTTCACCCGCCACCAGTTTATGCCCCAGCGCCAGCGCTGCGTCTGAGCCTTGCTGTTTATAGCAGGTGCCAACGGAGGCGCGTTCATCGTTATCCATTAACGGCAGATTGATAGCGGCGGGCATTGCGCCTTGCTCAAACTCGATAGGGGCGCGAACATCAATAATGGGCGTATCAGCAATCAGCAGGGCACGATAGTCCTGTTCCGTGTGTCTCTCTTGCATAGTTAAAAGTGAACCTCAAATCAGCTTGCGCGCTATTTTACGCGCCAACGCGCAAGGAAACTTGATTTTTAACTGCGTGGGGTGCCGAAAATTTCTAAAAATCCGCTGATTTCCGGCCTGTGTTGGGTAAACAAGGTCACAATATCTTCTACCGCTTTGCAGCTGCCAAATTTGCGCCATGCCAGACTCAATGGCGAAGGAGGGCGCATCGTTGGGATTACCCGGCTGACCAGTTGTTGATTATCGATCATTGACTGGCAAAGTGATTTTGGCAAAAAACCAATGCCAACACCCGCCAGATGGGCGGCGATTTTCGTTTCCATATCGGGAACAATAATCTCTTTTTGCCCCGGCAATCGCCAGGCGACGCGTTTGGTTAAGGTGCCGGCGCTGTCTTCAATATTGACCGCCGGAAAGCGACGCAACTGCGCTTCTGTTAGCGGCTCTTCAACGTTCGCCAGCGGATGATCCGCCGCCATGACAAATCGCCATTGCACCGATCCTAAGGGATCAAGACTAAAGGTATTTGCCAGCGCCTCAGTTCCCGTGACCCCGATAGCCAGCGAAAAACCTTCGTACAATAGCGAGTCCCAGACGCCCATATAGATTTGTCGGGAGATGTGAAACTGGGTAAAGGGGTAACGCTCATTCAGCCACGCCAGCAACTGGGCGACGGCCTGGGGGTTATAGAGCAGGTTGTTGATGACAATATTCACCTGGCGTTCCACGCCATCATTCACCTGTTGCAGCTCGCTGGGCATACTTTCCAGCCAGCTCAGCCAGTCTCTGGCCTGGGAAAGTAGATGCTCGCCAGCCGCTGTCAACGTTACGCTACGAGTCGTACGGAAAAACAGCGCTACTCCGGTATTCTCTTCCAGAAGTTTAATGCGATAACTGATCGTCGCCGTGGTTTTACATAATCGTTCTGCCGCTTTTGAAAAACTTCCTGTTTCAGCAACCGCAATGAAAGTCCGCAAGGTTTCTGGATCGAACATCTTCAGGTATCCCCTTTTAAATCCGCAAGTTGCGTGATTTTCTTATCCTCTGATTTATCAGTATTTTTACATGATAATCCTGTTCAATTTGTGGACTAAATCTAGTTTTGGAAAAACATTCCAACTTTTGTATTAATGTTGTTCTCTTAAGGTTTTAGATTGCCTGTTATTGAAACCAAGCTGACCGGTCGGCGGTGGTTGAACGGAATTATGTTACAAGGACAAAAAGATGAAACTTCAGGTATTACCGTTAAGTCAGGAAGCCTTTAGTGCTTATGGCGACGTAATCGAAACGCAGCAACGGGATTTTTTCCATATTAACAATGGCCTGGTGGAGCGTTACCACGATTTGGCGCTGGTTGAGATTCTTGAGCAAGACCGTACGCTTATCAGCATTAACCGCGCGCAACCGGCGAATCTGCCGCTGACCATTCACGAACTCGAACGTCATCCGCTGGGCATTCAGGCCTTTATCCCAATGAAAGGTGAAGTGTTTGTGGTGGTCGTGGCGTTAGGCGACGACAAACCAGACCTGTCAACGCTGCGGGCGTTTATCACCAACGGTGAACAGGGGGTGAATTACCATCGTAACGTCTGGCATCACCCACTTTTCGCCTGGCAGCGCGTCACCGATTTTCTGACCATCGATCGCGGCGGCAGTGACAACTGTGATGTTGAAAGTATTCCTGAACAGGAACTCTGTTTTGCGTGACGCCTGCAACCGACTTGCATAAGATAAACTAATTGTTCATTGTTTATGCTCACTTGTAGGTCGGAGTTAACGTAGGTATGACGGAAGTTAGACGGCGCGGCAGGCCAGGACAGGCGGAGCCTGTGGCACAGAAGGGCGCACAGGCGTTAGAGCGGGGAATTGCGATTCTGCAATATCTGGAAAAAAGTGGGGGAAGTTCGTCGGTTAGCGATATTTCTCTCAATCTGGATTTGCCGCTCTCCACGACCTTTCGCTTGCTGAAGGTTTTACAAGCAGCGGATTTTGTCTATCAGGACAGTCAATTAGGCTGGTGGCATATAGGATTAGGTGTCTTTAACGTCGGTGCGGCGTACATCCATAACCGCGATGTCCTCTCCGTCGCCGGGCCGTTTATGCGCCGCCTGATGTTACTTTCCGGCGAAACGGTCAATGTCGCGATCCGTAACGGCAATGAAGCGGTATTAATTGGTCAGTTAGAGTGTAAATCGATGGTCAGGATGTGTGCGCCACTGGGCAGTCGTCTGCCGCTGCATGCTTCCGGTGCGGGCAAAGCGCTGCTTTATCCGCTGGCGGAAGAGGAGTTGATGAGCATCATTCTGCAAACCGGTTTGCAGCAGTTTACGCCAACTACGCTTGTGGATATGCCCACCTTGCTGAAGGACCTGGAACAAGCGCGTGAACTGGGCTATACCGTAGATAAAGAAGAGCATGTTGTAGGTCTGAATTGCATAGCTTCAGCAATTTACGATGATGTCGGTAGAGTTGTTGCCGCTATCTCCATCTCCGGGCCTTCATCAAGACTGACAGAAGATCGTTTTGTCAGTCAGGGTGAGCTGGTCAGAGACACCGCCCGCGATATCAGCACGGCGTTGGGACTGAAAGCACATCCATAGTGTCTGTCGCATCCCGCTCTGCGGAGCGGGTTTTTTTGACAAAATTTGAAAGTTGGAAAATTTTTCCAACTAATAGAGGTAGGAATAAAATGGCAAAAATGAGAGCCGTTGACGCGGCAATGTATGTGCTGGAGAAAGAAGGTATCACCACCGCCTTCGGCGTTCCGGGAGCTGCAATTAATCCGTTCTACTCAGCGATGCGTAAGCACGGCGGTATTCGTCACATTCTGGCGCGTCATGTGGAAGGTGTTTCGCACATGGCGGAAGGTTATACCCGCGCAACGGCAGGGAATATCGGCGTATGTCTGGGGACTTCCGGTCCTGCGGGCACGGACATGATCACCGCGCTCTATTCCGCTTCTGCTGATTCCATTCCTATTCTGTGCATTACCGGCCAGGCACCGCGCGCCCGTCTGCATAAAGAAGATTTTCAGGCCGTAGATATTGAAGCAATTGCTAAACCGGTCAGCAAAATGGCGGTTACAGTTCGTGAAGCGGCGCTGGTGCCTCGCGTGCTGCAACAGGCATTTCACCTGATGCGTTCTGGTCGTCCGGGTCCGGTACTGGTGGATTTACCGTTCGACGTTCAGGTTGCGGAAATCGAGTTTGATCCTGACATGTACGAACCGCTGCCGGTCTACAAACCTGCTGCCAGCCGTATGCAGATCGAAAAAGCTGTAGAAATGTTAATCCAGGCCGAACGTCCGGTGATTGTTGCCGGGGGCGGGGTAATCAATGCTGACGCAGCTGCACTGTTACAACAGTTTGCTGAACTGACCAGCGTTCCGGTGATCCCAACGCTGATGGGCTGGGGCTGTATCCCGGACGATCATGAACTGATGGCCGGGATGGTCGGTCTGCAAACCGCGCATCGTTACGGTAACGCAACGTTGCTGGCGTCCGACATGGTGTTTGGTATCGGTAACCGTTTTGCTAACCGTCATACCGGTTCGGTAGAGAAATACACCGAAGGGCGCAAAATCGTTCATATTGATATTGAGCCGACGCAAATTGGTCGCGTGCTGTGTCCGGATCTCGGCATTGTCTCTGATGCTAAAGCGGCGCTGACACTGCTGGTTGAAGTGGCGCAGGAGATGCAAAAAGCGGGTCGTCTGCCGTGTCGTAAAGAATGGGTCGCCGACTGCCAGCAGCGTAAACGCACTTTGCTGCGCAAAACCCACTTCGACAACGTGCCGGTGAAACCGCAGCGCGTGTATGAAGAGATGAACAAAGCCTTTGGTCGCGATGTTTGTTATGTCACCACTATTGGTCTGTCACAAATCGCTGCGGCACAAATGCTGCATGTCTTTAAAGACCGCCACTGGATCAACTGTGGTCAGGCTGGTCCGTTAGGCTGGACGATTCCGGCGGCGCTGGGGGGTTGTGCCGCTGATCCGAAACGCAATGTGGTGGCGATTTCTGGCGACTTTGACTTCCAGTTCCTGATTGAAGAGTTAGCCGTTGGCGCGCAGTTCAACATTCCGTACATCCATGTGCTGGTGAATAACGCCTATCTCGGCCTGATTCGTCAGTCACAACGCGCTTTTGACATGGACTACTGCGTGCAACTCGCTTTCGAGAATATCAACTCCAGTGAAGTGAATGGCTACGGTGTTGACCACGTAAAAGTAGCGGAAGGTTTAGGTTGTAAAGCTATTCGGGTCTTCAAACCGGAAGATATTGCGCCAGCCTTTGAACAGGCGAAAGCCTTAATGGCGCAATATCGGGTACCGGTAGTCGTGGAAGTTATTCTCGAGCGTGTGACCAATATTTCGATGGGCAGCGAACTGGATAACGTCATGGAATTTGAAGATATCGCCGATAACGCAGCGGATGCACCGACTGAAACCTGCTTCATGCACTATGAATAAGGGAGATAAATGATGTTACGTTTCTCTGCTAATTTATCGATGTTATTTGGTGAATATGATTTTCTCGCCCGTTTTGAGAAAGCTGCGCAGTGTGGTTTTCGCGGCGTTGAATTTATGTTTCCTTATGACTACGACATTGAAGAATTAAAACAGGTACTGGCGAGTAATAAACTCGAACATACGCTGCACAATTTACCGGCAGGTGACTGGGCGGCGGGCGAGCGCGGTATTGCCTGTATTCCTGGCCGTGAAGAAGAGTTTCGGGATGGCGTAGCAGCAGCGATTCGTTGGTAATGACTCCAACTTACTGATAGTGTTTTATGTTCAGATAATGCCCGATGACCTTGTCATGCAGCTCCACCGA
>NZ_JBDYCV010000019.1:0-50207 GCF_040495915.1 Shigella sp. FJ200513
TCGGTGGAGCTGCATGACAAGGTCATCGGGCATTATCTGAACATAAAACACTATCAGTAAGTTGGAGTCATTACCCGAATTTGAACTGCCAGAAATTACCGATAATGAACTGTTAGTGAGTGTAATTTCTGACAGCGTCTGTTTATCGACCTGGAAAGCGGCGTTACTCGGTAGTGAACATAAACGCGTACCCGACGATTTAGAAAATCATCCGGTCATTACCGGGCATGAATGTGCCGGGGTTATTGTCGAAGTGGGTAAAAATCTCACTGGCAAATATAAAAAAGGCCAGCGTTTTGTATTGCAACCGGCGATGGGGTTACCAAGCGGATATTCAGCGGGCTACAGCTACGAATATTTTGGCGGCAATGCCACTTATATGATTATTCCCGAAATCGCCATTAATTTGGGCTGCGTATTACCGTATCACGGCTCTTATTTTGCTGCGGCGTCGCTGGCAGAGCCTATGTGCTGCATTATTGGTGCTTATCATGCCAATTATCACACCACGCAATATGTTTATGAGCATCGCATGGGCGTCAAACCTGGCGGCAATATTGCACTGCTGGCGTGTGCGGGTCCGATGGGCATTGGCGCTATCGATTACGCCATTAACGGTGGCATACAACCGTCACGGGTGGTGGTGGTCGATATCGACGACAAACGCCTGGCGCAGGTGCAGAAGCTGCTGCCGGTGGATCTGGCGGCCAGTAAAGGCATTGAGCTGGTGTATGTGAATACCAAAGGGATGAGCGATCCTATCCAGATGCTGCGGGCGCTGACAGGAGATGTCGGGTTCGATGACATTTTTGTTTATGCGGCGGTGCCTGCTGTCGTTGAGATGGCTGACGAATTACTGGCGGAAGATGGCTGTCTGAACTTCTTTGCCGGGCTGACGGATAAAAACTTCAAAGTGCCGTTTAATTTCTACAACGTCCATTACAACAGCACGCACGTAGTCGGTACATCCGGCGGTTCAACGGACGACATGAAAGAGGCGATTGCCCTTAGCGCCACAGGACAGTTACAGCCGTCGTTTATGGTGACCCATATTGGTGGCCTGGATGCGGTGCCAGAAACCGTGCTCAATCTGCCGGATATCCCTGGCGGTAAAAAACTCATTTATAACGGCGTGACCATGCCGCTCACTGCCATTGCCGATTTTGCCGAAAAAGGCAAAACCGATCCGCTGTTTAAAGAGTTGGCGCGGCTGGTTGAGGAAACGCACGGCATCTGGAATGAACAGGCCGAGAAATATCTGCTGGCACAATTTGGCGTTGATATCGGGGAGGCCGCGCAATGATGTCCCTGGCGTGGCCATTATTTCGCGTTACGGAACAGGCAGCGTTGGCTGCCTGGCCGCAAACCGGATGTGGCGACAAAAATAAAATTGATGGCCTGGCGGTCACCGCGATGCGCCAGGCATTAAACGACGTCGCTTTTCGTGGACGAGTGGTTATCGGCGAAGGAGAAATTGACCATGCGCCGATGCTGTGGATTGGCGAAGAGGTGGGCAAAGGCGATGGGCCAGAAGTCGATATCGCGGTTGATCCCATTGAAGGCACGCGGATGGTGGCGATGGGGCAGAGCAATGCGCTGGCGGTCATGGCTTTCGCTCCTCGAGATAGCCTGTTACATGCGCCCGATATGTATATGAAAAAGCTGGTTGTTAATCGACTGGCTGCCGGGGCGATTGATCTGTCTTTGCCTCTGGCGGACAACTTGCGTAACGTGGCGCGGGCGTTAGGTAAACCGCTGGACAAGCTGCGCATGGTTACGCTGGATAAACCGCGTCTGAGTGCCGCGATTGAAGAAGCAACACAGCTGGGCGTGAAGGTTTTTGCCCTGCCGGATGGCGATGTCGCCGCCAGCGTGCTGACCTGCTGGCAGGATAATCCTTACGATGTGATGTACACCATCGGCGGTGCGCCAGAAGGCGTGATTTCTGCCTGTGCCGTTAAAGCGTTAGGCGGGGATATGCAGGCCGAGCTGATTGACTTTTGTCAGGCTAAAGGGGATTACACGGAAAATCGGCAGATTGCAGAGCAGGAGCGCAAGCGTTGTAAGGCAATGGGCGTTGACGTTAACCGTGTGTACTCGCTCGATGAACTGGTGAGGGGGAACGATATCCTCTTTAGCGCTACGGGCGTGACGGGCGGCGAGTTGGTGAACGGTATCCAACAGACGGCGAATGGGGTGCGGACGCAGACATTACTGATCGGCGGCGCGGACCAAACGTGTAATATAATAGACTCCCTGCATTGATGGTGATCTATCGGAAGACCAATGGCGACGCTGACAGAAGATGATGTGCTTGAGCAACTGGATGCACAGGACAATTTATTTTCATTTATGAAAACTGCGCATTCTATTTTGCTCCAGGGGATACGCCAGTTTCTGCCGTCGCTGTTTGTCGATAACGATGAAGAGATCGTCGAATATGCAGTGAAGCCGTTACTCGCCCAAAGCGGCCCGCTTGACGATATTGATGTTGCGCTGCGTTTGATTTATGCGCTGGGGAAAATGGATAAATGGCTGTATGCCGATATCACGCACTTTTCCCAGTACTGGCATTACCTGAACGAACAGGATGAAACGCCCGGATTTGCCGATGATATAACCTGGGATTTTATCAGCAATGTCAACAGTATAACTCGCAATGCGACGCTCTACGATGCGTTAAAAGCGATGAAGTTCGCCGATTTCGCCGTCTGGTCAGAGGCGCGTTTTAGCGGAATGGTCAAAACGGCGCTGACGCTGGCAGTAACGACCACCTTAAAGGAATTAACGCCGTGAAAATTGAATTAACGGTGAATGGGCTGAACGTGCAAGCGCAGTACCATGATGAAGAGATAGAACGCGTGCATAAACTGTTGCTGCGTATGCTGGCGGCCTTACAGACGGTAAATCCGCAGCGGCGTACGGTGGTTTTTCTTTGCGCTCCGCCGGGGACGGGTAAATCTACCCTAACCACCTTCTGGGAATATCTCGCGCAACAAGACCCGGAGCTGCCCGCTATTCAGGCGCTCCCGATGGATGGTTTTCACCATTACAATAGCTGGCTGGACGCGCATCAATTGCGCCCCTTCAAAGGCGCACCAGAGACATTTGACGTTGCGAAACTGGCGGAAAATCTGCGCCAGGTGGTGGAAGGGGATTGTACGTGGCCGCAGTACGATCGACAAAAGCATGATCCTGTTGAAGATGCGTTGCACGTTACCGCACCACTCGTCATCGTCGAAGGAAACTGGTTGTTGCTGGACGACGAGAAGTGGTGCCAGCTTGCGCAATTTTGTGATTTCTCGATCTTTATCAACGCGCCAGCTGCTGCGTTGCGGGAGCGTCTGGTGGGGCGCAAGCTGGCGGGAGGGGTATCGCTGGCAGATGCAGAAGCCTTTTATGACCGTACCGACGGGCCGAATGTTCGCCGGGGGCTGGAAGAGAGTCTGCCTGCAAATTTGACCTTAATGATGACCGCTACGGGTGAATATCGTCTGGTGGATTAACGTTCCTGATTACACCATCTTCCAGCCGCACCACACGAGAGAAATGACGCCGGGTAAATGCGGCGTCATGACTGATTGCTACCACGCTCGTGCCTCGCTGGCGGCACTTCTCCAGCCAGCTTTCAAACACGCTCAACCAATTTTCGTCAAAATCCCGACTCGGCTCGTCCAGCAGTAATAGTGGCGGAGAGAGTGCTTCCAGGCAGGCGACGGCGACCATCCGTCGCTGCGCATTATGCAGATCCAACGGGTGCGAGTTGGCAGTGTCTGCTAACTGACAACATTGCAGGGCAGCATGGGTACGTTGAGTGATTTCATCCGCCGGGCATTTTTGCAGTTTCAAACCAAATGCGATCTCGTCAGCGACGGTGCTGTGAAAAAGTTGGTTTTCCGCTTCCTGAAACAGTACGCCAACCTTTGCCGCGCGCTGGCGGTTTTTCAGGTTTTTCATCGCCTGTTGTTGCAGCATAACCGTACCGGCTGTGGGCGTAAGAAGACCTGCCATTACTCGTAACAGCGTCGATTTCCCTGCGCCATTGTCACCGGTCAGCGCCAACCATTCACCTTGTTTGAGTTGCAGAGAAATGTCGCAAAGACAATCCGTTGCCGCGCCAGGCCAGCGATAAGATATCTTATTTAACGTTAACATAGTGGCTGGAGCGCTCCGTTTTGCAATTGCCACGCTTGCTGGCAGTAGTTCAGGAAAGGTGTGCGATGACGTTCAAAAAGAATAATCAGCGAACCACGTTCAAACGCCCAGTGTTGTAAGCGCTGCAACAGCATTTCGCTGGCCTGCGGTGTCAGGCGGCTAAAGGCTTCATCAAGAATTAAGAGCTTTGGCTGCATCGCGATGGCGCAGGCGATGATCACGCGCTGTGTCTCTCCACCGGAGAGTGTTGCCGGGTGACGATGGCGCAACGGCTGGCACTCGGTCAGAGTCAGGGCGGCATCAATCCGCGCCATAATCTCTGCTTCAGCAAGACACAGATTTTCTGGCCCAAAGGCAACTTCTTCTTCCACGCTAAAGGTACAGCCGGAGAGCTGCAAATAGGGCGATTGCTGGACGAGCTGGATGGTGGCGGATTGTTCATTAAGCGGGAGATGCCCAATGGGCGTACCGAGGAGCGTCCCCGTGCCTGTTATCTCTCTTGGCAGAAAGTCCGGATACCAGCCCGCCATCAGCTGTGCCAGCGTACTTTTGCCACTGCCGTTGTCACCAAAGATGGCGACCATCCCCGGTTTGACATAGTGAAAGTCATAACAGAACGGAGGATGCGTTGAGTGTGTCGGGCAATAACGGAACTGTTCTAACGTAACCATATCCACGCTCCGAATTCTGTCAGCATCAGCAAGATCATGGTGTAACGCGCTACGCGTTGTAGGGTGCTATCGGCTGGTGCCCACAACGTTGTTCGTCGGTTGTGGATCCGAAATGCCCGCATATCCAGCGCCGCACCACGGACAGCCAGATCGTTAAGCGCATTGTGTGTTAGCGGAATAATTAACGCGGGCATAGCACGTAAACGCTGATACCAGCCCTCATCCAGCGGCACGCCGCGGGCACGCTGCGCTTCATGAATAATCGCTAATTGCCGTTTTAACTGCTCAACGACCAATAACGGCCCGGCAAACAGATAAGCGACGCCTGGCGGCAGGCGAGAAGCAAACAGAGCGCGAATAAAACATTGCACGGGGACGTACTGCATTCACAACTGTGAGGTTGAAACAATCGCCAGAATCAGCAACCAGAGCGTAATAGCATGCGACCACCGTTCTGGCGAGCGTGGCGTGCCGCTTAGCCATTCTGGTAGCCAGCCACCGTGTACCAGCCACAGCCCGGCTCCCAGCGAGAACATCAGCCAGACGACATATTTTGCCCGCCGCCGCGTGGCCTTTAGCGCAATAAGGCAGAAAAAGGTCGCCGCGCTATAGATCGGCAAAATGGTCTGCGCGGGCAGGATAAGCGTGGTGCAGGCCGCTAATGCCCACAGTGTTAATGAGGTAAATGGATGCATTTAGCGCACGGCAGCCATTGCCGGAAAATGGCGCGTGGTGCGAATCGGCAGCTGGCGCAGTAAAAGCCAGACAATCACCGCTGTAAGAATTTTATCGACCAGGTTCGCGCCTATCACCGTAATCGCCACCGACTCCACCAGGTTTTGCCCCATCGAGTGCATCCAGGCAACGAACAAATCGGCTCCGCTACCGGTGACACCGCCGAACAGCGCAGTACGCAGCGGTACAGCGACGACCGTTACCGCAAGCGTAATAATCACGCCGCTGACAACGACTTTTGGCAGGGTGCGAAACCAACCCGCTCGCGCCAGCCAACCGGAGACCAGGCCGATGACCATCGCGACGGGTGCAAATGCGGCGGCGATCGGGTCGGTCAGCAATCCCCAGAGTAAATTGGTCAGTAAGCCGGTCAGCATTCCGATCACCGGACCAAGCAGTACCGCGCTAATAAGTGTGCCGATGGAGTCGAGAAATATAGGTAATTTGACCATGCTGGCCAGTTGCCCGCCGATCATATTGATGGCGATAGATATAACGATCAACACCAGTGCCTGACTGGAAAAGTGGCTACGCGCCATAAGAAAACCTCTTTGAAAGTAGTTATTTAACGGGGGAAATATGCAACTCGTCGTAACCAGAAAGCGCGCAAGGTTGGCGGCTAAACGCCAGTTCCTCAAGGCTACCGATCACCAGTTCAAGCGTGGTCCGCACGGTACAGCCGGGCATCATATGACCGCCAAGCATCGTGCCGTGTGGATCGGAAACGCAGAGATGAAGATGCTCACCACTCTGTTCCAGCGTGCCGTTTAGTGAGATCACTTCGAATGTACCGTTCAGGAGCGTGGTGCCTTCTTGCCCGGCATAGCGCAAGGCGACGTCAGTCAGGCTACCGGTACAGCCTGCAATCTAGGCGGCATGAAGTTGATGTTGCTGTGCAAAAGCGTGTAGCTGGGAAAAAACTTCCTGCCCGGGGAGGAGGCGCAGTGCGTAAAAGCGTGCGGAGGAAGAATATGAGTAGGGCAATGTCATCATTGGAGTACTCCGAAACTCGGACGTATTGCGGATAATATCGACGCTGCATCAGTCATATTCTGATATAAGTCAGGGTTTGTGACGGCACAACGAAAAGATTTTGCTACGCTTATTCGTGATTCTGCAAAGTGGAATAAATTCCACAGGGGCGGGGCTGAAAACGTGACGTAAGTCAGATAATTGCTTTCTTTGACTGGACAATCATTCCTTTTATTCCACGTTTCGCTTATCCTAGCTGAAGCGTTTCAGTCGATTAAATGTTCGACAATTAACCAATCAGTCGCAGTTTGCGACAGGTAAGGTTTCCCCGGACGATTTGCTGGATTACTCTGTCTGGCAAATTTGCTCAGGGAAAACCTTGCAGGAGATCTATGACCGTACGCGTAGCGATAAATGGCTTCGGTCGCATCGGGCGTAATGTGGTTCGTGCTTTGTATGAATCCGGACGCCGGGCGGAAATTACCGTGGTGGCAATCAACGAACTGGCGGATGCTGCGGGCATGGCGCATTTGTTGAAATATGACACCAGCCATGGCCGTTTTGCATGGGAAGTACGACAGGAACGCGATCAACTTTTTGTTGGTGATGACGCCATCCGCGTATTGCATGAACGTTCACTGCAATCGCTCCCCTGGCGTGAACTTGGCGTTGATGTAGTCCTCGACTGCACCGGCGTATATGGCTCCCGCGAGCATGGCGAAGCGCATATTGCCGCCGGGGCCAAAAAAGTGCTCTTTTCACATCCTGGCAGTAACGATCTCGACGCGACCGTTGTTTACGGCGTCAATCAGGATCAACTTCGTGCGGAACACCGCATCGTTTCTAACGCTTCCTGTACCACGAATTGCATAATTCCCGTCATCAAATTGTTAGATGATGCGTACGGTATTGAGTCCGGCACTGTGACCACAATTCACTCCGCCATGCACGATCAACAGGTTATTGATGCATACCATCCTGACCTGCGTCGCACCCGGGCAGCCAGCCAGTCGATCATTCCGGTCGATACTAAACTGGCCGCTGGTATCACACGATTTTTTCCGCAATTTAACGATCGCTTTGAAGCGATTGCGGTACGTGTGCCAACCATAAATGTGACGGCAATCGATTTAAGCGTGACGGTGAAGAAACCTGTAAAAGCCAATGAAGTCAACCTGTTGCTGCAAAAAGCAGCACAAGGTGCATTTCATGGTATAGTTGACTATACGGAATTGCCGTTGGTCTCTGTAGATTTTAACCACGATCCGCACAGTGCCATTGTCGATGGCACCCAAACCCGGGTCAGTGGCGCACACCTGATCAAAACGTTGGTCTGGTGCGATAACGAATGGGGCTTTGCTAACCGAATGCTCGACACGACGTTAGCTATGGCTACTGTTGCTTTCAGGTAAGACGCAAGCAGCGTCTGCAAAACTTTTAGAATCAACGAGAGGATTCACCATGTCTGTAATTAAGATGACCGATCTGGATCTTGCTGGGAAACGTGTATTTATCCGTGCGGATCTGAACGTACCAGTAAAAGACGGGAAAGTAACCAGCGACGCGCGTATCCGTGCTTCTCTGCCGACCATCGAACTGGCCCTGAAACAAGGCGCAAAAGTGATGGTAACTTCCCACCTGGGTCGTCCTACCGAAGGCGAGTACAACGAAGAATTCTCTCTGCTGCCGGTTGTTAACTACCTGAAAGACAAACTGTCTAACCCGGTTCGTCTGGTTAAAGATTACCTCGACGGCGTTGACGTTGCTGAAGGTGAACTGGTTGTTCTGGAAAACGTTCGCTTCAACAAAGGCGAGAAGAAAGACGACGAAACCCTGTCCAAAAAATACGCTGCACTGTGTGACGTGTTCGTAATGGACGCATTCGGTACTGCTCACCGCGCGCAGGCTTCTACTCACGGTATCGGTAAATTCGCTGACGTTGCGTGCGCAGGCCCGCTGCTGGCAGCTGAACTGGACGCGCTGGGTAAAGCACTGAAAGAACCTGCTCGCCCGATGGTGGCTATCGTTGGTGGTTCTAAAGTATCTACCAAACTGACCGTTCTGGACTCCCTGTCTAAAATCGCTGACCAGCTGATTGTTGGTGGTGGTATCGCTAACACCTTTATCGCGGCACAAGGCCACGATGTGGGTAAATCCCTGTACGAAGCTGACCTGGTTGACGAAGCTAAACGTCTGCTGACCACCTGCAACATCCCGGTTCCGTCTGATGTTCGCGTAGCAACCGAGTTCTCTGAAACTGCACCGGCTACCCTGAAATCTGTTAACGATGTGAAAGCTGACGAGCAGATCCTGGATATCGGTGATGCTTCCGCTCAGGAACTGGCTGAAATCCTGAAGAATGCGAAAACCATTCTGTGGAACGGTCCGGTTGGCGTGTTCGAATTCCCGAACTTCCGCAAAGGTACTGAAATCGTGGCTAACGCTATCGCAGACAGCGAAGCGTTCTCCATCGCTGGCGGCGGCGACACTCTGGCAGCAATCGACCTGTTCGGCATTGCTGACAAAATCTCCTACATCTCCACTGGCGGCGGCGCATTCCTCGAATTCGTGGAAGGTAAAGTACTGCCTGCAGTAGCGATGCTCGAAGAGCGCGCTAAGAAGTAAAAAATCACAGGGCAGGGAAACCTGCACTTGTTTCAGCGCGCTTTTAGAGCACGCATTTTTTCATACTCTAAATAATTCGAGTTGCAGGAAGGCGACAAGAGAGTGAATCCCCAGGAGCTTACATAAGTAAGTGACTGGGGTGAGCGAACGCAGACGCAGCACATGCAACTTGAAGTATTATGAGTATAAGGCCCGACGATACAGGACAAGAGACATGTCTAAGATTTTTGATTTCGTAAAACCTGGCGTAATCACTGGTGATGACGTACAGAAAGTTTTCCAGGTAGCAAAAGAAAACAACTTCGCACTGCCAGCAGTAAACTGCGTCGGTACTGACTCCATCAACGCCGTACTGGAAACTGCTGCTAAAGTTAAAGCGCCGGTTATCGTTCAGTTCTCCAACGGTGGTGCTTCCTTTATCGCTGGTAAAGGCGTGAAATCTGACGTTCCGCAGGGTGCTGCTATCCTGGGCGCGATCTCTGGTGCGCATCACGTTCACCAGATGGCTGAACATTATGGTGTTCCGGTTATCCTGCACACTGACCACTGCGCGAAGAAACTGCTGCCGTGGATCGACGGTCTGCTGGACGCGGGTGAAAAACACTTCGCAGCTACCGGTAAGCCGCTGTTCTCTTCTCACATGATCGACCTGTCTGAAGAATCTCTGCAAGAGAACATCGAAATCTGCTCTAAATACCTGGAGCGTATGTCCAAAATCGGCATGACTCTGGAAATCGAACTGGGTTGCACCGGTGGTGAAGAAGACGGCGTGGACAACAGCCACATGGACGCTTCTGCACTGTACACCCAGCCGGAAGACGTTGATTACGCATACACCGAGCTGAGCAAAATCAGCCCGCGTTTCACCATCGCTGCGTCCTTCGGTAACGTACACGGTGTTTACAAGCCGGGTAACGTGGTTCTGACTCCGACCATCCTGCGTGATTCTCAGGAATATGTTTCTAAGAAACACAACCTGCCGCACAACAGCCTGAACTTCGTATTCCACGGTGGTTCCGGTTCTACTGCTCAGGAAATCAAAGACTCCGTAAGCTACGGCGTAGTGAAAATGAACATCGATACCGATACCCAATGGGCAACCTGGGAAGGCGTTCTGAACTACTACAAAGCGAACGAAGCTTATCTGCAGGGTCAGCTGGGTAACCCGAAAGGCGAAGATCAGCCGAACAAGAAATACTACGATCCGCGCGTATGGCTGCGTGCCGGTCAGACTTCGATGATCGCTCGTCTGGAAAAAGCATTCCAGGAACTGAACGCGATCGACGTTCTGTAAGTCATTCCTTTCTGCTTATCTCAAGGCCCGCTCTGCGGGTCTTTTTTTCGCCAAAAGCAAGGTGATTCAGATGAGAAATCTGTGATCTATTTGGCAAAATTATGCTTTATTGTTTACCCTTGTCAGACTGCCCGTCATAAGGCGGCGGAGTGTATTTCTCCATTTTGAGTCAGTTGAAAAGGAATATTGAATGGAAGATTTGAATGTTGTCGATAGCATAAACGGCGCGGGAAGCTGGCTGGTAGCTAACCAGGCGCTGCTGCTAAGTTATGCAGTAAACATCGTGGCGGCACTCGCGATCATCATCGTTGGTTTGATTATCGCGCGGATGATTTCCAACGCGGTGAATCGCCTGATGATCTCCCGTAAAATCGATGCCACTGTTGCTGATTTTCTTTCTGCATTAGTCCGTTACGGTATTATCGCCTTTACGCTAATCGCTGCCCTGGGACGCGTGGGTGTACAAACAGCGTCAGTCATTGCTGTACTCGGTGCCGCAGGCTTAGCTGTTGGTCTGGCTTTGCAGGGGTCACTTTCTAACCTGGCCGCTGGCGTGTTACTTGTCATGTTCCGCCCGTTCCGTGCCGGAGAATATGTTGACCTCGGCGGCGTAGCCGGTACTGTGCTGAGTGTGCAGATTTTCTCCACCACCATGCGTACTGCAGACGGTAAAATTATCGTTATTCCGAACGGTAAAATTATTGCCGGAAATATTATTAACTTCTCCCGCGAGCCAGTTCGCCGTAACGAATTTATTATTGGCGTGGCGTATGATTCCGATATCGATCAGGTTAAGCAGATCCTGACCAATATTATCCAGTCTGAAGATCGCATTTTGAAAGATCGCGAAATGACTGTGCGCCTGAACGAACTTGGTGCATCGTCGATTAATTTCGTGGTCCGCGTCTGGAGCAACAGCGGCGATCTGCAAAACGTGTACTGGGATGTGCTGGAGCGTATTAAACGTGAATTTGATGCCGCCGGTATCAGCTTCCCGTACCCGCAAATGGATGTGAACTTTAAGCGGGTGAAAGAAGACAAAGCTGCGTAATCAACGCTGAGGCCAGATAATACTCTCTGGCCTCTCTCTTATTAGTTATTCTGATTGCCAATTAATATTATCAATTTCCGCTAATAACAATCCCGCGATATAGTCTCTGCATCAGATACTTAATTCGGAATATCCAACGTGTTTTCTTATTACTTTCAAGGTCTTGCTCTTGGGGCAGCTATGATTCTGCCGCTCGGCCCACAAAATGCTTTTGTGATGAATCAGGGCATTCGTCGTCAGTACCACATTATGATTGCCTTACTTTGCGCTATCAGCGATTTGGTCCTGATTTGCGCGGGGATTTTTGGTGGTAGCGCGTTATTGATGCAGTCGCCGTGGTTGCTAGCGCTGGTCACCTGGGGCGGCGTAGTCTTCTTGCTCTGGTATGGTTTTGGCGCTTTTAAAACAGCGATGAGTAGTAATATTGAGTTAGCTAGTGCCGAAGTCCTGAAGCAAGGCAGATGGAAAATTATCGCCACCATGTTGGCAGTGACCTGGCTGAATCCGCATGTTTACCTGGATACTTTTGTTGTACTGGGCAGCCTTGGCGGGCAGCTTGACGTCGAACCAAAACGTTGGTTTGCGCTCGGGACAATTAGCGCCTCTTTCCTGTGGTTCTTTGGTCTGGCTATTCTCGCAGCCTGGCTGGCACCGCGCCTGCGCACGGCAAAATCACAGCGCATTATCAATCTGGTAGTGGGATGTGTCATGTGGTTTATAGCCTTGCAGCTGGCGAGAGACGGTATTGCTCATGCACAAGCCTTGTTCAGTTAGGCGCTATCTGATGGAAAAATAAAACAGAGGCGCTAAGCTTGCCTCCAGAGGTCCTGAATTTTGGGCAAGTCAATTAACACGGAGAGACTAACGTGAAGTTCAAAGTTATCGCCCTGGCGGCATTAATGGGTATTAGCGGGATGGCAGCGCAGGCTAACGAATTGCCGGATGGACCGCATATTGTCACCTCCGGTACGGCAAGTGTGGATGCGGTGCCAGACATTGCCACTCTTGCGATTGAAGTTAACGTGGCCGCGAAGGATGCCGCTACAGCCAAGAAACAGGCAGATGAGCGCGTCGCACAATACATTTCCTTCCTTGAACTCAATCAGATCGCGAAAAAAGATATCAGCTCAGCGAATTTACGCACCCAGCCAGATTATGACTATCAGGATGGTAAAAGTATCCTGAAAGGCTACCGAGCTGTGAGAACGGTGGAAGTCACGCTCCGTCAGTTAGACAAACTGAATTCCTTGCTGGATGGCGCGCTGAAGGCGGGTCTTAACGAAATTCGTTCTGTGTCGCTGGGCGTGGCGCAGCCGGATGCCTATAAAGACAAAGCGCGTAAGGCAGCGATTGATAACGCGATTCATCAGGCGCAGGAACTGGCGAACGGCTTTCATCGTAAACTGGGGCCGGTATATAGCGTGCGCTACCATGTTTCCAACTATCAGCCCAGCCCAATGGTGCGGATGATGAAAGCCGATGCCGCGCCGGTGTCTGCCCAGGAAACTTACGAGCAGGCCGCTATTCAGTTTGATGATCAGGTCGATGTGGTCTTCCAGTTAGAACCTGTGGATCAACAACCCGCTAAAACACCTGCAGCACAATAATACTTGTAGCCCGACGTATTCGTCGGGCTAATGCCTTTACCCGATATTGCCTCCTTTTTCTGTAATTTTCTGTAAAACCATGACGTAATCACCTATCTTTGCTCGCGGTTTCATCAAGGATAGGCTGACTGAAACGGTTAAGCGGACAAGGATGCGGGGAGGGGGGATGGACATTTTTATTTCGAAAAAGATGCGCAATTTCATTTTATTAGCGCAAACCAATAATATTGCCCGGGCGGCAGAAAAAATCCATATGACGGCTTCGCCATTTGGTAAAAGCATTGCCGCGCTGGAAGAACAAATTGGCTATACGCTATTTACCCGCAAAGATAATAATATCAGCCTCAATAAAGCCGGTCAGGAACTGTATCAAAAACTGTTCCCGGTTTATCAACGACTTTCTGCGATTGATAATGAAATCCATAACTCAGGGCGTCGTTCACGAGAAATTGTGATTGGCATAGATAATACTTATCCGACAATTATTTTCGATCAGTTGATTAGTCTCGGAGATAAGTATGAAGGCGTGACCGCCCAGCCAGTTGAGTTCAGCGAAAACGGCGTTATCGATAATCTTTTTGACCGTCAGTTAGATTTTATTATCTCCCCACAGCATGTATCTGCACGAGTTCAGGAACTGGAAAACCTGACTATCAGTGAATTACCACCGCTGCGATTGGGCTTTCTCGTTTCTCGCCGTTATGAAGAGCGTCAAGAGCAAGAGCTGCTTCAGGAGCTGCCCTGGCTACAAATGCGCTTTCAAAACCGGGCTAACTTCGAAGCAATGATTGATGCGAATATGCGACCTTGTGGGATCAATCCCACCATTATTTATCGTCCCTACAGTTTTATGGCCAAAATCAGCGCCGTGGAGCGCGGACATTTTCTGACGGTGATCCCGCATTTTGCCTGGCGACTGGTGAATCCGGCAACGCTGAAATATTTTGATGCGCCGCACAGGCCGATGTATATGCAGGAATATCTTTATTCAATCAGAAATCATCGTTATACCGCCACGATCTTCAGCATATTGCTGAAGATCGTGACGGGACAAACCATTAACCCAGCATCGAGCCGGTTGCAATTAAATTACGGTGTAAGTCGAAGACGTGGCTAAGATCGTGGTGAATATGTCCGCCGGGCGCATTTTCCAGATAGCGATGCAGATAATCCCGATACATAGGATGTGCACAATTATCAATGATAGTGCGGGCGCGTTGAAGCGGGGAAAGACCGCGCAGATCGGCGATCCCTTGTTCGGTGATGATCACTTTGACGCTGTGTTCGCTGTGATCAACATGGCTGCACATTGGCACGACGGTTGAGATCTTGCCTTCTTTAGCAATCGACGGAGCCATAAAGATCGACAGATACGCGTTGCGTTCAAAATCACCGCTGCCGCCGATGCCGTTCATCAGATCGACCCCGGCTACGTGCGTTGAATTTGCATGCCCGTAAATATCAAACTCCAGGCCGACGTTCAGAGCGATGACGCCCAGACGACGGATGATTTCCGGGTTATTGGAAATCTCCTGCGGACGCAACACAATGCGGCTGGCAAAGTAATCCATATTGTCGTAAATCTTGCGCAGGGAATCGGCCGAGATTGTCAGGCTGGAGGCGCTGGCCCCGCTGATTTTGCCGGTTTCCAGTAAATGCACCACCGATTCCTGTAGCACTTCCGAATACATCATGAACGGAGGAATTTCCGGGTTTTCCCCCAGACGTGCCATTACCGCATTATTGATATTGCCCACGCCACTTTGCAGCGGCAGAAATTCCGGCGGAATACGCCCATGCGCCATTTCCTGCAATAAGAACGTGACCACGTTATCGGCAATCTGCTGGCACATGGGATTTTGCTTATCCAGCATATTACCGGCGTCGGGCAAGTTGGTTTCCACGACGGCGACAATCTTTTTCGGATCGATTTGCACATAGCGGGTACCGACGCGATCCATTGCATGGAAGATCGACACGCTATTGCGCCGCGGTGGCGCGCCAGGAATCACAATATCTGCCAGTTCTGCAACGCGCGGATCGTGATAGTGATTAAGTTCAATGATCACTTTCTTCGCTCGCAGCAGCTAGGTCGGCGCATTACCGATCCCGCTGGTTAACCAGACTCGACCATCCGGTGCCAGTGCCGATGCTTCAATGACGGCAACATCAATGTCGCCGAAGAAACCGTAATTGACCATTTGCGCCACTTCGCTCAAATGCAGGTCAACGAAACTCACCGCGCCCTGATTGATCTTTTTACGTAAACTGGACGATGTTTGATATGGCGCACGCCAGGAAACAGCATCGGCGTCAGAAAGTACATCGTCAGCGGCGGCGCTGATTGACGCCCCCGTCAGCAGGCGAATTTGATACGGCTTTTTGGCCTCATGCTGTTCGTTAGCTCTGCGGGCAATCGCGGCGGGTAGGGCTTTCGGCGAACCCGCTGGGGTAAAGCCGCTAAATGCCACCATGTCGTTATGCTGGATAATTTCTGCCGCTTCATCGGCGGTCATCCTTGTCCACTGAGTTTCCATTTTTACTCCTTCGTTCGCAGGGATTAATGACCAACGAAATTAGGTTTACGTTTTTCGAGGAAAGCGTTCATCCCTTCCTGGTAATCTTCGCTGTCATAAACCGCGCGGCGCATCCCCTGAATACGTTCAAATTCATCGGAGTTCATGGTGTGTGCTTCGCCCAGTACACGCAGCTCTTCTTTGATAACGGCAATGGCTAACGGCGCTTTCTCAGAGATGTGGTGCGCCATTTGTAAGGTGAAATCTTCCAGTTCTTCCACTTCCACAACATGGTTGAGGATGCCGACAGCCAGCGCGCGCTGGGCGGTGATTGGCGAAGCGGTAAAAATCAGCTCTTTGACAATGTGGAAGCCCGCGTCGCGGGTCAGGTTGTGAATGCCGACCAGGTTATACGGGACGCCGAGGTTTACAGGCGTCATTGAGAAGGTTGAGGTACTGGCGGCGATGATCAGATCGGAACTCATGATCATTTCAAATGCGCCACCCCAAACACTACCTTCCACCATCGAAATGATCGGTTTCGGGAATTTTTGGATCATGCGGGTGATTTGACGCAATGGATCATCATAGGAGAGCGGATCGCGACCGCCAGACGGCAGTTCGTGAATATCGTGACCTGCGGAGAAGACTTTGGATCCACTTGGCGCCCGCAAAATGATACAGCGAATTTCCGGCCGGTTGAGATCGCTTAACGCCTGCATAAGATCATCAATAAAGACTTTACTTAAGGCATTAAGTTTTCGTCCATAGTTAAACTCAATGACCGCCACTTTGTTGATAGTGGCAACGTTCACATACTGATAAGACATAAAAATTCCTTTAATCAAAATATTGCGTCTGGATAAATTCACTGAGCTGCCGCAGGCCGGTGCGCGGTGAGAGCGTATTGTTTTTGACCGCTAAAAGCGTCTGGCGGTAATAGCGATCGAAATCTTCATTCGCGAACAGGTGATTCAGTACTTCTTCTTCGGTCTGCTTACGCAGCCATTCCACCGATTGTTGTTGCCGCACTTGTTGTAAACGACCACTGGCAGTTAGCGCGGTTTTGAAGTCGATGATGGCGTGCCAGATCTCATCGATTCCACGTTTTTCCAGTGCGCTACAAGTCAGACCCCGTGGCTGCCATTCGTCGTATTTACGTCGCAGAATATGCAGGGCACTCTCGTACATATGCCGGGCAATGGCGACATTGGTATGGTTATCGCCATCGTCTTTGTTGATAACGAGCAGATCAGCCACTTCCATCAGCCCTTTTTTAATGCCCTGCAGATCATCGCCGCCACCGGCAATTTGCAACGAGATAAAACAGTCCACCATGCGGGCGACTTCCGTTTCCGACTGCGCGATGCCAACCGTTTCGACAATCACTACGTCATAACCCGCCGCTTCGCATAACAGCATTAATTCCCGTGCTCGCTGACTGGCACCGCCCAGATGACCGGAGGAGGGTACCGGGCGAATAAACGCCGCCTCGGCACGCGCCAGGTCATTCATGCGGGTTTTATCCCCGAGAATGCTACCGCCAGTGACCGGGCTGCTGGGATCGACCGCAATAACAGCAACCTTTAATCCCTCACGAATCAACAACATGCCAAAGGCTTCAAGAAAGGTACTTTTCCCCGCGCCGGGTGTGCCGGTAACGCCCAGTCGCAGGGCGTTACCACAGAACGGCATAATAGCGTCAAGCAGCTGTGTACTTAGCGCCTGATGACGTGGGTGACGGCTTTCCACCAGCGTCATGGCTTGGGCGAGCGTGGCACGCTCACCCTGACGTAAGCGGCGAATACTTTCTGCCAGCGTGGCTTCATTAATCATGATGCTGGCTTATCAGATTCAGTACGTCGCGCACACTGTCGAGCATAGGTGTACCTGGACCATAAATCGCCGCCACGCCGCGCTCTTGCAGGAAGGCGTAATCCTGCGGCGGAATGACGCCACCCGCGACCACGCAGATATCTTCGCGTCCCCATTTTTTCAGCGCTTCGACCAGTTCCGGGATCAGCGTTTTATGACCGGCAGCCAGTGAGGATGCGCCCACTACGTGAACGTCGTTTTCTACGGCTAGGCGGGCGATCTCTTCAGGTGTAGAGAACATCGGGCTTAAATCTACGTCGAAACCGAGATCGGAATAGGCGCTGGC
Organism: Shigella sp. FJ200513; assembly: GCF_040495915.1. Taxonomy (NCBI): domain Bacteria; kingdom Pseudomonadati; phylum Pseudomonadota; class Gammaproteobacteria; order Enterobacterales; family Enterobacteriaceae; genus Shigella; species Shigella sp. FJ200513. Next base: position 17,788 of record NZ_JBDYCV010000019.1, read on the forward strand.
GATCACTTTCGCGCCGCGATCGTGTCCATCCTGGCCCATCTTAGCGATCAGAATGCGCGGGCGACGACCATTGTCGGCAAGGAACTGCTCCGTTTGCGCAACAATGGCATCGAACTCGGAGGCCGATTTCTCAGACTGATGATAGCTTTGCGCAATCACGCCGGTAACACACTGGCTTGGCACCAGATAACGGTCGAAAGCGACTTCCAGCGCATCGGAAATTTCACCCAGGGTGGCGCGAACGCGAGCGGCATTAACAGCGGCAGCCAGCAGGTTTTCGTTATGCTGTGCGGCGTGAGTCAGGGCGTTCAACGCGGCGGTTACGGCGGCATCATCACGGGTGGCGCGAATGCGTTCCAGCGAAGCAATTTGCTCGTTACGCACCATCACGTTGTCGATCTCAAGTACATCGGTTTCGTCTTCGTGATCCAGTTTGTACTTGTTGACACCAACGATGACACGCTTGCCCTGGTCGATCAGCGACTGTTCGCGCGCTGAGGCCTCTTCGATCATTCGTTTTGGCAGACCTGCTTCGATCGCTTTCGCCATGCCACCGGCTTCGTCGATCTGTTGGATAATAGCTCTGGCTTGTTTGACGATTTGATCGGTCAGCGACTCAATGTAATAGGATCCGGCCAGTGGATCGACGGTGTGGCAGAGTTCTGATTCTTCCTGGATGATGATCTGGGTGTTGCGGGCAATGCGTGCTGAGAAATCGGTAGGCAAACCAAGCGCTTCGTCAAAGGCGTTGGTATGCAGTGACTGAGTACCGCCCAGCGTCGCAGCCAGTGCTTCAATGGTGGTGCGGATAACGTTGTTATACGGATCCTGTTCAGTCAGGCTCCAGCCTGAGGTCTGGCAGTGGGTACGCAGCGCCAGTGATTTCGGATCCTGTGCGCCAAATCCACTGACCGCTTCGCTCCATAAATAACGTGCCGCACGCAACATGGCGACGTTCATAAACAGATCCATGCCGATACCGAAGAATAACGACAGGCGAGGAGCGAAGTCATCAATTTTCAGTCCGGCAGAGATTGCTGCTTTGATGTACTCAATCCCATCGGCGAGCGTAAATGCTACCTGCTGCACGCAGTTGGCACCCGCTTCCCCCATGTGGTAACCGCTGATACTGATGGTATTAAATCGCGGCATGTTGCCGGAACACCAGGCGATGATGTCGGCGATAATGCGCATTGACGGTTTTGGTGGGTAAATATAGGTGTTGCGGCAGAGGTACTCTTTGAGAATATCGTTTTGAATGGTGCCGGTCAGTTTATCAGGTGTAACACCTTGCTCTTCTGCGGCGACGATATAAAACGCCAGTACTGGTAGCACTGCGCCATTCATGGTCATCGAAACCGACATTTTATCCAGCGGGATCTGGTCGAACAGGACTTTCATATCTTCCACGGTGTCGATAGCGACGCCCGCTTTGCCGACGTCACCCGCCACGCGTGGGTTATCGGAGTCGTAGCCACGGTGGGTGGCAAGGTCAAACGCAACGGAAAGACCTTTTTGCCCGGCGGCCAGGTTACGGCGATAAAAAGCGTTGGACTCTTTTGCTGTTGAAAAACCAGCATACTGACGGATGGTCCACGGTTGGGCGGTATACATAGTGGCACGCGGGCCACGAACGTAGGGCGGCAAACCAGGAAGGGTACCTGTCACCTCCAGATTATCGAGATCGGCTTCGGTATACAGCGGCTTGATGGCGATCCCTTCCGCGGTTTGCTGAACCAGCGAGTCGACAGTTTTCTCCCGACGGCTCAATTCCTTGTTGGCAAGCTGTTGCCACTCCTGCTCGTTAGACATTATTTGCTCCGTAAAACGCAATCAAAATGAGGGTATTTGCGCTTACGGTGAGCTTTTTACGTGGGTTTGTCGCCAGCAAAAAAAATGCATTCAGACGTCGTTTTTTGCCGCCTGAGATTTGTCTATTTTGTGATGTGATTCAAGGAATACAAAAAGAAGTGAGGACAACGCCTGATATGTGCTATCAGGCATTATTTGATGGATTAATCCTGACGAAGGACTTTGTGACCATAATCGAGTAACGCATCAGTGACTTTACGCATCATGCGGCTTTCAGGAGCAAAGCGGTGCCAGTAGAGCATCCGTCGTTGAAATAGCCCAGGCGTTAAGTCAATCAGTTCACCGCTGGCCAGCTCTTTCTCGATTTGCAGGTGCGGGATCATACAGCAGGTGGTGCCCTGGCGAGCAAGTTGTACGAACGCTTCTGAAGAATTAACGATATGGCAGGGTACGCTGCCAGGAGGAAGATCGAAGTTTTGCTGCAAAAAGGCCTGGTGCATATCGTCAAGATGGTCAAACGCGACCACTGGCGCTTTCAATAATGCCGAACGCGTTACGCCGTTAGGAAAATATTTTTCGGCAAACGGTTTTGAGCTGACGAACAGATAGTCGAGCGCACCGAGTTTATCGACAAGACAACTCGGCAGCGCCTGATGTTGAATACTCACCGCGCCGACCACTTCGCCGCGGCGCAGACGTTCCTGAGTACGGGTTTCATCTTCTACCTGCAAGTTGAGGCGGATAGGCGAATCAGCCAACACAGGAGCCAGTGCCGGAAGCAACCACGTCGCCAGACTGTCGGCGTTGACCGCCAGTGAAAGCAGCAGCGGAGTCGAACCGGTTTGTTCATCGCCCAGCCACTCTTCTTCCAGCAACTCCACCTGGCGCAGCAGTGCCAGCAGTTTTTGCCCTTGTTCCGTCGGGCGCGGCGGTACGGTACGCACCAACAGCGGCTGCCCGAACATATTTTCCAGTTGCTTAATGCGCTGTGAGACGGCTGATTGTGTAATGCACAGCTTTTGTGCCGCGCGCTCAAATCCTCGTTCACGTATCACCGCATCCAGTGCCTGTAATGTTCTGTAGTCCGGGCGTTTCATTGCTGTTGTCTGCTCCTGGTAAATGCTTTTTCCTGCACTATGACACAATTTTGTGTCAGGTTGCATATACCGAAGCCGTCGGCGGGTAACATTTGTATCAATGGTTAAACGCGCAGCTTAAAAGATCAGGGATTTGCGCTATTGCATTTCGCTTAGCGACTTCGCGCCCTGGTTATGTTGAATGGCGTGGCGTTATTGCCTCTGTTCGCACCGTGGAGCGGCATACCCAGACCGTTGTATGCTTTATTTGCGGGGCGAAAGGGGATGCCCGCCATTGCGCGATATTTTATGGATGAGTTAACCACCCGGCTTGCCAACGGGGTCTGAATCGCTTTTTTTGTATATAATGCGTGTGAAATTTCATACCACAGGCGAAACGATCATGACGCAGGATGAATTGAAAAAAGCAGTAGGATGGGCGGCACTTCAGTATGTTCAGCCCGGTACCATTGTTGGTGTAGGTACAGGTTCCACCGCCGCACACTTTATTGACGCGCTCGGCACGATGAAAGGCCAGATTGAAGGGGCCGTTTCCAGTTCAGATGCTTCCACTGAAAAACTGAAAAGCCTCGGCATTCACGTTTTTGATCTCAACGAAGTCGACAGCCTTGGCATCTACGTTGATGGCGCAGATGAAATCAACGGCCACATGCAAATGATCAAAGGCGGCGGCGCGGCGCTGACCCGTGAAAAAATCATTGCTTCGGTTGCGGAAAAATTTATCTGTATTGCCGACGCCTCCAAGCAGGTTGATATTCTGGGTAAATTCCCGCTGCCAGTAGAAGTTATCCCGATGGCACGTAGTGCAGTGGCGCGCCAGCTGGTGAAACTGGGCGGTCGTCCGGAATACCGTCAGGGCGTGGTGACCGATAATGGCAACGTGATCCTCGACGTCCACGGCATGGAAATCCTTGACCCGATAGCGATGGAAAACGCCATAAATGCGATTCCTGGCGTGGTGACTGTTGGCTTGTTTGCTAACCGTGGCGCGGACGTTGCGCTGATTGGCACACCTGACGGTGTCAAAACCATTGTGAAATGATCTGACGGGGGAACCTCCCCCGTTAAAAAAATTCTCTTCATTAAATTTGGTGACATGTGTCACGCTTTTACCAAGCAATTGTCGATTGCTCTAAATAAATCCTCTAAACCAGCATATTCATCCAAGAATTACCTTTGCGTGATATTTCCTCAACATCGCGACGCAAACGTTCATATTGCCGCAATATTATTTTTTGATATGTTGAAAGGCGGATGCAAATCCGCACACAACATTTCAAAAGACAGGATTGGGTAAATGGCAAAGGTATCGCTGGAGAAAGACAAGATTAAGTTTCTGCTGGTAGAAGGCGTGCACCAAAAGGCGCTGGAAAGCCTTCGTGCAGCTGGTTACACCAACATCGAATTTCACAAAGGCGCGCTGGATGATGAACAATTAAAAGAATCCATCCGCGATGCCCACTTCATCGGCCTGCGATCCCGTACCCATCTGACTGAAGACGTGATCAACGCCGCAGAAAAACTGGTCGCTATTGGCTGTTTCTGTATCGGAACAAACCAGGTTGATCTGGATGCGGCGGCAAAGCGCGGGATCCCGGTATTTAACGCACCGTTCTCAAATACGCGCTCTGTTGCGGAGCTGGTGATTGGCGAACTGCTGCTGCTATTGCGCGGCGTGCCGGAAGCCAATGCTAAAGCGCACCGTGGCGTGTGGAACAAACTGGCGGCGGGTTCTTTTGAAGCGCGCGGCAAAAAGCTGGGTATCATCGGCTACGGTCATATTGGTACGCAATTGGGCATTCTGGCTGAATCGCTGGGAATGTATGTTTACTTTTATGATATTGAAAACAAACTGCCGCTGGGCAACGCCACTCAGGTACAGCATCTTTCTGACCTGCTGAATATGAGCGATGTGGTGAGTCTGCATGTACCAGAGAATCCGTCCACCAAAAATATGATGGGCGCGAAAGAGATTTCGCTAATGAAGCCCGGCTCGCTGCTGATTAATGCCTCGCGCGGTACTGTGGTGGATATTCCGGCGCTGTGTGATGCGCTGGCGAGCAAACATCTGGCGGGGGCGGCAATCGACGTATTCCCGACGGAACCGGCGACCAATAGCGATCCATTTACCTCTCCACTGTGTGAATTCGACAACGTCCTTCTGACGCCACACATTGGCGGTTCGACTCAGGAAGCGCAGGAGAATATCGGCTTGGAAGTTGCGGGTAAATTGATCAAGTATTCTGACAATGGCTCAACGCTCTCTGCGGTGAACTTCCCGGAAGTCTCGCTGCCACTGCATGGTGGTCGTCGTCTGATGCACATCCACGAAAACCGTCCGGGCGTGCTAACTGCGCTGAACAAAATCTTCGCCGAGCAGGGCGTCAACATCGCCGCGCAATATCTACAAACTTCCGCCCAGATGGGTTATGTAGTTATTGATATTGAAGCTGACGAAGACGTTGCCGAAAAAGCGCTGCAGGCAATGAAAGCTATTCCGGGTACCATTCGCGCCCGTCTGCTGTACTAATTCCCCTTCTCTGAAAATTAACGGGCAGGTCACTGACTTGCCCGTTTTTTTATCCCTTCTCCACACCGTTGCCGCGTTGCGCATTCTACTTTGCGAGTCTGCTCCAGAAAATAAATCAAAGTCAGATCAATGCGTTGTGTTTATTTAATGGGGATTTACGATGGCGGGACAGCATGGGGCTGTAACGGTAAAGCCCTCACCGAAGCGAGGGCTTAAAGGAGAAGGGTTATGATGCGACTTGTCATCATACTGATTGTACTGTTACTGATAAGTTTCGGAGCTTATTAACAGTCAGTCTCAAGGGAGGAGTCATCCTCCCTTACCCTTACTCACTAAATTAGGTCAAAGAATCAACGATGTCAATCAGGGCGATGCGGGGTGCATCGCCCTGAACCGAACTTTTTGATAGCCACTTCATCGCCCACGTTTACTGCCGTAATAGATCCTTTTTCCCAAAAATTATCTCTGTTTTGCATGGGGTTTTTCGAGCACGCTCGAAGAAAAGATTTAAAGGTAGATCAATGCGTTGTGGTTATTTAAAGAGAGCTTACGATAGCTGGGCAGCATGGGGCTGTAACGGTAAAGCCCTCACCGAAGCGAGGGCTTGAAGGAGAAGGGTTATGATGCGACTTGCCATCATACTGATTGTACTGTTACTCATAAGTTTCCCAGCTTATTAACAGTCAGTCACAGGGGAGGAGCAATCCTCCCTTACCCTTACTCACTAAATTAGGTTAAAGAATCAACGATGTCAATCAGGGCGATGCAGGTGTATCGCCCTTACCACTCCCAGACTTTCGACGGTGTAACCACCGCAGGAAGAGGGATATCCCACTCTTCAACGGGGAGTTTTTCCACCAACTGACAATCATGCGCATAACCCACCGGTTGCGTTTTATAGTGCTGCCAGTTTTGTAAGGTCCGATCATAAAAACCACCGCCCATTCCCAGACGCTGACCGTACTCATCAAAGGCGACCAGCGGTGTGATCAGCACGTCTAATCGGGAAAGGGGTAGCACGTCACGCACATCCAGTTTTGGCTCATGGATCTTCAACCTGTTCATCACCAGTTCGCTTTGCGGATGGTAATTCAGGAACAGCAAATTACCGGCACTAAAGGGATGCAAAACTGGAAGATATACGCGCTTACCGGCGCGCCAGAGTTGTTCTATTAGCGGCTGGGTGTCGAGTTCACCATCAAAAGAGAGGAATACAGCGACCGTATGCGCCATCACCACCGGGGGATAAGTCATCATCCGGGTAGCGGCTTGTTGACCCATTTCCAGCTGTTGTTCCGGCGTTAACGCACGACGACGTTGCCGAATCATTTTGCGGATTTCTTGTCGGGATAATGTCAGTGGGAGCTCTGGTAGTTGCGTCATGGCTGGTGCCAGATAAGAAGGGAATCTCCGAGATGCCGCCGCAGGCTGTAACCCTTGAACCCTTGGTTCAAGGTGAATGTGTCGTCGCAGTTTTAAGGCTTCTCGGACGAACCGAGCATGCTCACCAACCGCGGAGCGCCACATTCTTGTGGTATGAAATATCGGCTCAGGGGACTGGCCCGCTTGCGAACATCTCAGAGAAATTTTGTCTTCACGGTTACTCTACCACAGTAAACCGAAAAGTGTCATTCAAAGTTTTGGTTAGTTTTTTCGGTGATGCGACCTTGTTCAAGTAACGCTTGTTCTATGGTCTGCTGCAGCATCCGAATACGCTGTTCCATACTTGCCGCGTAGTCACGAGTCTTTGCTTTTTCTTGCGCTAACTCATAGCTGATATTCAATGCGGCAATGAAGACCAACTGTTCAGTATTTGTGACTCTAGTGCGTTCTTTCAGATCTTGCAACCGTTGGTTCAGATCGTCCGCTGCCTGATTCAACGCATCCCTTTGGTCAGGCGGGCAGTTCACACGCAGTGAACGGCCAAAAATTTGGATATCGACGGGTTGTGCAGACATGCCACCTTCCTGCTGATTGACTGCGCTGCCTTCGTCTTTAGACCCATGGTCTGCGAAGGGGCGACACTATAGCTACCCTGATGAGAAGAGACAAGCCCTTTTCTGGTCCACCAGGGCCCAAAGTGGTAGCATATCATGAATATTCCTCCCTTTGACGACGAATGCTTATGTCTATACAGAACGAAATGCCTGGTTACAACGAAATGAACCAGTATCTGAACCAACAAGGGACGGGTCTGACCCCTGCCGAGATGCATGGTTTAATCAGTGGGATGATATGTGGCGGTAACGATGACAGCTCATGGCTGCCGCTACTTCACGACCTGACGAACGAAGGCATGGCTTTCGGTCATGAGCTGGCACAGGCACTGCGTAAAATGCACTCTGCCACCAGCGATGCCCTGCAGGATGACGGCTTCCTTTTTCAGCTTTATCTGCCTGATGGCGATGATGTCAGCGTTTTCGATCGGGCTGATGCACTGGCAGGTTGGGTCAATCACTTCCTGCTTGGTCTTGGCGTTACGCAACCGAAGCTGGACAAAGTGACCGGCGAAACCGGTGAAGCCATCGACGATCTGCGTAACATCGCGCAGCTGGGCTACGACGAAGACGAAGATCAGGAAGAGCTTGAAATGTCGCTTGAAGAGATCATCGAATACGTTCGTGTTGCCGCGCTGTTATGCCACGACACCTTTACTCATCCGCAACCGACCGCGCCAGAAGTACAAAAACCGACTCTACACTAAAAACAAAAAACGTAAGGAGAGTGTTATGAGTGAGATATCCCGGCAAGAGTTTCAGCGTCGCCGTCAGGCCCTGGTGGAGCAAATGCAACCCGGCAGCGCCGCGCTGATTTTTGCTGCACCAGAAGTAACACGTAGCGCCGACAGCGAATACCCCTATCGTCAGAACAGTGACTTCTGGTACTTCACCGGCTTTAACGAACCGGAAGCGGTGCTGGTGCTGATTAAAAGCGATGACACTCATAACCACAGCGTTCTGTTTAACCGCGTTCGCGACCTGACGGCGGAGATCTGGTTTGGCCGTCGCTTAGGCCAGGATGCCGCGCCAGAGAAACTGGGCGTTGACCGCGCACTGGCATTCAGCGAAATCAATCAGCAACTTTATCAACTACTTAACGGCCTGGATGTGGTTTACCATGCCCAGGGCGAATATGCATATGCTGATGAAATCGTGAACAGTGCGCTGGAAAAACTGCGTAAAGGTTCGCGGCAAAATCTCACCGCACCGGCAACGATGATCGACTGGCGTCCTGTTGTTCATGAAATGCGCCTGTTCAAATCGCCAGAAGAGATTGCCGTACTCCGCCGCGCGGGAGAAATCACCGCCATGGCACATACACGGGCGATGGAAAAATGCCGTCCGGGAATGTTCGAGTACCATCTGGAAGGCGAAATTCACCACGAATTTAACCGCCACGGTGCGCGCTATCCTTCCTATAACACCATTGTAGGCAGCGGTGAAAACGGCTGCATTCTGCACTACACCGAAAACGAGAGTGAACTGCGCGACGGTGACCTGGTGTTGATTGACGCGGGTTGTGAATACAAAGGTTACGCGGGCGATATTACCCGCACCTTCCCGGTCAACGGCAAATTCACCCAGGCCCAGCGTGAAATCTACGACATTGTGCTGGAGTCTCTCGAAACCAGCCTGCGCCTGTATCGTCCGGGAACTTCCATTCTGGAAGTCACTGGTGAAGTGGTGCGCATCATGGTTAGCGGCCTGGTAAAACTCGGCATCCTGAAAGGTAATGTTGATGAACTGATCGCTCAGAACGCCCATCGTCCTTTCTTTATGCATGGCCTTAGCCACTGGTTAGGACTGGATGTCCATGACGTTGGCGTTTATGGTCAGGATCGCTCGCGCATTCTGGAACCGGGGATGGTACTGACCGTAGAGCCTGGTCTGTATATCGCGCCGGATGCGGATGTGCCAGAACAATATCGCGGTATCGGCATTCGTATTGAAGACGACATTGTGATTACCGAAACCGGCAACGAAAACCTCACCGCCAGCGTGGTGAAAAAGCCGGAAGAAATCGAAGCGTTGATGGCTGCTGCGAGAAAGCAATGAGCGTAATCATCGTCGGTGGCGGCATGGCGGGCGCGACGCTGGCGCTGGCTATTTCCCGGTTAAGTCACGGGGCGCTGCCGGTACATTTGATTGAAGCGACTGCGCCAGAGTCACATGCTCATCCGGGCTTTGATGGACGAGCGATAGCGCTGGCGGCGGGTACCTGTCAGCAACTGGCGCGCATCGGCGTCTGGCAATCTCTGGCTGATTGCGCAACCGCCATCACTACCGTGCATGTCAGCGATCGTGGTCATGCTGGATTCGTCACCCTCGCCGCAGAAGATTACCAACTGGCGGCGCTGGGGCAGGTTGTCGAATTGCATAATGTCGGGCAACGGCTGTTTGCATTGCTGCGAAAAGCACCTGGCGTAATGCTGCATTGCCCCGATCGCGTAGCTAACGTTGCCCGTACTCAGAGTCATGTTGAAGTGACGCTGGAGAGCGGCGAGATGCTGACGGGCCGCGTGCTGATAGCCGCTGATGGCACCCATTCAGCGTTAGCCACCGCGTGCGGCGTTGATTGGCAGCAGGAGCCTTACGAACAACTGGCAGTGATTGCCAACGTTGCTACTTCTGTTGCGCACGAAGGCCGCGCTTTTGAACGCTTCACGCAACATGGCCCGCTGGCGATGTTGCCGATGTCTGACGGACGCTGTTCGCTGGTCTGGTGTCATCCACTGGAACGGCGCGAAGAGGTGCTGTCGTGGAGCGACGAGAAGTTTTGCCGTGAACTCCAGTCTGCCTTTGGCTGGCGACTGGGGCAAATTACCCACGCCGGTAAACGCAGTGCTTATCCGCTGGCATTAACCCGCGCCGCCAGACCGATTACCCATCGCACTGTGCTGGTGGGCAATGCGGCGCAAACTCTGCACCCGATTGCCGGGCAAGGGTTTAACCTCGGTATGCGAGATGTCATGAGCCTTGCGGAAACCCTGACTCAGGCGCATGAGCGCGGAGAAGACATCGGTGATTACGGCATATTGTGCCGCTATCAGCAGCGTCGACAGAGCGATCGCGAAGCAACCATCGGCGTCACGGACAGCCTGGTACATCTTTTTGCCAACCGTTGGGCACCGCTGGTTGTCGGGCGCAACATCGGACTGATGACGATGGAATTATTCACCCCGGCACGCGATGTGCTGGCGCAGCGCACCCTCGGTTGGGTGGCGCGTTGAAGGCGGTTTTAAGGAATAAACAATGCAAAGTGTTGATGTAGCCATTGTTGGCGGCGGCATGGTGGGGCTGGCGGTTGCCTGCGGCTTACAGGGGAGCGGCTTACGCGTTGCCGTACTGGAGCAGCGCGTACCGGAACCTCTGGCGGTAGATGCACTACCACAACTGCGCGTTTCGGCTATCAATGCCGCCAGCGAAAAATTACTCACCCGTCTTGGCGTCTGGCAGGACATTCTCGCTCGTAGGGCCAGTTGTTATCACGGCATGGAAGTGTGGGACAAAGACAGTTTTGGTCACATCTCGTTTGACGATCAAAGCATGGGCTATAGCCATCTTGGGCACATCGTTGAAAACTCAGTGATTCACTACGCGCTGTGGAACAAAGCGCAGCAGTCGTCAGATATTACTCTGTTGGCCCCCACAGAATTACAGCAGGTCGCCTGGGGAGAAAATGAAACCTTCCTGACGCTGAAAGATGGCAGCATGTTAACGGCGCGTCTGGTGATTGGCGCGGACGGTGCTAATTCCTGGTTGCGCAACAAAGCAGATATTCCGCTGACTTTCTGGGATTATCAGCATCACGCGCTGGTAGCGACCATTCGCACGGAAGAACCGCATGATGCGGTGGCGCGGCAGGTTTTCCATGGCGAAGGCATTCTGGCCTTTTTACCGCTTAGCGATCCGCATCTTTGCTCGATTGTCTGGTCACTGTCGCCAGAGGAAGCGCAGCGGATGCAGCAGGCAAGTGAAGACGAATTTAATCGCGCGTTAAATATCGCTTTTGATAATCGCCTTGGCTTATGCAAGGTTGAGAGCGCGCGTCAGGTGTTCCCGCTGACGGGGCGTTATGCGCGCCAGTTTGCCGCACACCGTCTGGCGCTGGTGGGCGACGCCGCGCATACCATTCACCCACTGGCGGGGCAGGGCGTTAATCTCGGATTTATGGACGCCGCAGAGCTGATTGCTGAACTGAAACGGTTGCATCGTCAGGGTAAAGACATCGGGCAGTACATTTACCTGCGCCGCTATGAACGTAGCCGCAAGCACAGCGCGGCGCTGATGCTGGCTGGTATGCAGGGTTTTCGCGATCTCTTTTCCGGCGCTAATCCGGCGAAAAAACTGCTGCGTGATATTGGTTTGAAACTGGCCGACACGCTTCCTGGCGTTAAGCCGCAACTTATCCGCCAGGCAATGGGATTAAACGATTTGCCTGAATGGCTGCGTTAAAAATTTCTCCTCTGTTGTTTATTTGATACCCATCACACTTTCATCTCCCGGTTTTTTCGCCGGGAGATTTTCCTCATTTGAAATAAACTAATTTCACCTCCGTTTTCGCATTATATTTTCTAATACCATGATTTTTTGATTTAGTGTTTTTTGACATTTTTTTAGCTCTTAATATTGTCTTATTCAAATTGACTTTCTCATCACATCATCTTTGTATAGAAATTGGTGTATTTTTTGGTTTTTTATTCTGTCGCGATTTTTGCATTTTTTAACCATAAGCTAATGTGATGATCAATTTTACCTTATGGTTAACAGTCTGTTTCGGTGGTAAGTTCAGGCAAAAGAGAACGATTGCGTTGGGGACCGGGAGTGGCTCCGATGCTGGGTTTTGTGGTGATAATTTCACCATGAAAAAGTTGTCAGCCCCGCTTATTCAATGAGGACAAGATGGCACAACAGACTCCTTTGTACGAACAACACACGCTTTGCGGCGCTCGCATGGTGGATTTCCACGGCTGGATGATGCCGCTGCATTACGGTTCGCAAATCGACGAACATCATGCGGTACGTACCGATGCCGGAATGTTTGATGTGTCGCATATGACCATCGTCGATCTCCGCGGCAGCCGCACCCGGGAGTTTCTGCGTTATCTGCTGGCGAACGATGTGGCGAAGCTCACCAAAAGCGGCAAAGCCCTTTACTCGGGGATGTTGAATGCCTCTGGCGGTGTGATAGATGATCTCATCGTCTACTACTTTACTGAAGATTTCTTCCGCCTCGTTGTTAACTCCGCCACCCGCGAAAAAGACCTCTCCTGGATTACCCAACACGCTGAACCTTTCGGCATCGAAATTACCGTTCGTGATGACCTTTCCATGATTGCCGTGCAAGGGCCGAATGCTCAGGCAAAAGCTGCCACACTGTTTAATGATGCTCAGCGTCAGGCGGTGGAAGGGATGAAACCGTTCTTTGGCGTGCAGGTGGGCGATCTGTTTATTGCCACCACTGGTTATACCGGTGAAGCGGGCTATGAAATTGCGCTGCCCAATGAAAAAGCGGCCGATTTCTGGCGTGCGCTGGTGGAAGCGGGCGTTAAGCCCTGCGGTCTGGGGGCGCGTGACACGCTGCGTCTGGAAGCGGGCATGAATCTTTATGGTCAGGAGATGGACGAAACTATTTCTCCTTTAGCCGCCAACATGGGCTGGACTATCGCCTGGGAACCGACAGATCGTGACTTTATCGGTCGTGAAGCCCTGGAAGTGCAGCGTGAGCATGGTACAGAAAAACTGGTTGGTCTGGTGATGACCGAAAAAGGCGTGCTGCGTAATGAACTGCCGGTACGCTTTACCGATGCGCAGGGCAACCAGCATGAAGGCATTATCACCAGCGGTACTTTCTCCCCGACGCTGGGTTACAGCATTGCGCTGGCGCGCGTGCCGGAAGGTATTGGCGAAACGGCGATTGTGCAAATTCGCAACCGTGAAATGCCGGTTAAAGTGACAAAACCTGTTTTTGTGCGTAACGGCAAAGCCGTCGCGTGATTTACTTTTTTGGAGATTGATTGATGAGCAACGTACCAGCAGAACTGAAATACAGCAAAGAACACGAATGGCTGCGTAAAGAAGCCGACGGCACTTACACCGTTGGTATTACCGAACATGCTCAGGAGCTGTTAGGCGATATGGTGTTTGTTGACCTGCCGGAAGTGGGCGCAACGGTTAGCGCGGGCGATGACTGCGCGGTTGCCGAATCGGTAAAAGCGGCGTCAGACATTTATGCGCCAGTAAGCGGTGAAATCGTGGCGGTAAACGACGCACTGAGCGATTCCCCGGAACTGGTGAACAGCGAACCGTATGCAGGCGGCTGGATCTTTAAAATCAAAGCCAGCGATGAAAGCGAACTGGAATCACTGCTGGATGCGACCGCATACGAAGCATTGTTAGAAGATGAGTAACGGCTTTATTCCTCTTCTGCGGGAGAGGATCAGGGTGAGGAAAATTTATGCCTCACCCTCACTCTCTTCGTAAGGAGAGAGGTTCACAATTCACTGCACGTTTCAGGAACCATCGCTCATGACACAGACGTTAAGCCAGCTTGAAAACAGCGGCGCTTTTATTGAACGCCATATCGGACCGGACGCCGCGCAACAGCAAGAAATGCTGAATGCCGTTGGTGCACAATCGTTAAACGCGCTGACCGGCCAGATTGTGCCGAAAGATATTCAGCTTGCGACACCACCGCAGGTTGGCGCACCGGCGACCGAATACGCCGCACTGGCAGAACTCAAGGCTATTGCCAGTCGCAATAAACGCTTCACGTCTTACATCGGCATGGGTTACACCGCCGTGCAGCTACCGCCGGTTATCCTGCGTAACATGCTGGAAAATCCGGGCTGGTATACCGCGTACACTCCGTATCAGCCTGAAGTCTCCCAGGGCCGCCTTGAAGCACTGCTCAACTTCCAGCAGGTAACGCTGGATTTGACTGGACTGGATATGGCCTCTGCTTCTCTTCTGGACGAGGCCACCGCTGCCGCCGAAGCAATGGCGATGGCGAAACGCGTCAGCAAACTGAAAAATGCCAACCGCTTCTTCGTGGCTTCCAATGTGCATCCGCAAACGCTGGATGTGGTCCGTACTCGTGCTGAAACCTTTGGTTTTGAAGTGATTGTCGATGACGCGCAAAAAGTGCTCGACCATCAGGACGTCTTCGGCGTGCTGTTACAGCAGGTAGGCACTACCGGTGAAATTCACGACTACACTGCGCTTATTAGCGAACTGAAATCACGCAAAATTGTGGTCAGCGTTGCCGCCGATATTATGGCGCTGGTGCTGTTAACTGCGCCGGGTAAACAGGGCGCGGATATTGTTTTTGGTTCGGCGCAACGCTTCGGCGTGCCGATGGGCTACGGTGGCCCACACGCGGCATTCTTTGCGGCGAAAGATGAATACAAACGCTCAATGCCGGGCCGTATTATCGGTGTATCGAAAGATGCAGCTGGCAATACCGCGCTGCGCATGGCGATGCAGACTCGCGAGCAACATATTCGTCGTGAGAAAGCGAACTCCAACATTTGTACTTCCCAGGTACTGCTGGCAAACATCGCCAGCCTGTATGCCGTTTATCACGGCCCGGTTGGCCTGAAACGTATCGCTAACCGCATTCACCGTCTGACCGATATTCTGGCGGCGGGCCTGCAACAAAAAGGTCTGAAACTGCGCCATGCGCACTATTTCGACACCTTGTGTGTGGAAGTGGCCGACAAAGCGGGCGTACTGACGCGTGCCGAAGCGGCTGAAATCAACCTGCGTAGCGATATCCTGAACGCCGTGGGGATCACCCTTGATGAAACCACCACGCGTGAAAACGTAATGCAGCTTTTCAGTGTGCTGCTGGGCGATAACCACGGGCTGGAGATCGACACGCTGGACAAAGACGTGGCTCACGACAGCCGCTCTATCCAGCCTGCGATGCTGCGCGACGACGAAATCCTCACCCATCCGGTGTTTAATCGCTATCACAGCGAAACCGAAATGATGCGCTATATGCACTCGCTGGAGCGTAAAGATCTGGCGCTGAATCAGGCGATGATCCCGCTGGGTTCCTGCACCATGAAACTGAACGCCGCCGCCGAGATGATCCCAATCACTTGGACGGAATTTGCCGAACTGCACCCGTTTTGCCCGCCGGAACAGGCTGAAGGTTATCAGCAGATGATTGCGCAGCTGGCTGACTGGCTGGTGAAACTGACCGGTTACGACGCCGTTTGTATGCAGCCGAACTCCGGCGCACAGGGCGAATACGCGGGCCTGCTGGCGATTCGTCATTATCATGAAAGCCGCAACGAAGGGCATCGCGATATCTGCCTGATCCCGGCTTCTGCGCACGGAACTAACCCCGCTTCTGCACATATGGCAGGAATGCAGGTGGTGGTTGTGGCGTGTGATAAAAACGGCAACATCGATCTGACTGATCTGCGCGCGAAAGCGGAACAGGCGGGCGATAACCTCTCCTGTATCATGGTGACTTATCCTTCTACCCACGGCGTGTATGAAGAAACGATCCGTGAAGTGTGTGAAGTCGTGCATCAGTTCGGCGGTCAGGTTTACCTTGATGGCGCGAACATGAACGCCCAGGTTGGCATCACCTCGCCGGGCTTTATTGGCGCGGACGTTTCGCACCTCAACCTGCATAAAACTTTCTGCATTCCGCACGGCGGTGGTGGTCCGGGTATGGGACCGATCGGTGTGAAAGCGCATCTGGCACCGTTTGTACCGGGTCATAGCGTGGTGCAAATCGAAGGCATGTTAACCCGTCAGGGCGCAGTTTCTGCGGCACCGTTCGGTAGCGCCTCTATCCTGCCAATCAGCTGGATGTACATCCGCATGATGGGCGCAGAAGGGCTGAAAAAAGCAAGCCAGGTGGCAATCCTCAACGCCAACTATATTGCCAGCCGCCTGCAGGATGCCTTCCCGGTGCTGTATACCGGTCGCGACGGTCGCGTGGCGCACGAATGTATTCTCGATATTCGCCCGCTGAAAGAAGAAACCGGCATCAGCGAGCTGGACATTGCCAAGCGCCTGATCGACTACGGTTTCCACGCGCCGACGATGTCGTTCCCGGTGGCGGGTACGCTGATGGTTGAACCGACTGAATCTGAAAGCAAAGTGGAACTGGATCGCTTTATCGACGCGATGCTGGCTATCCGCGCAGAAATTGACCAGGTGAAAGCCGGTGTCTGGCCGCTGGAAGATAACCCGCTGGTGAACGCGCCGCACATTCAGAGCGAACTGGTCGCCGAGTGGGCGCATCCGTACAGCCGTGAAGTTGCGGTATTCCCGGCAGGCGTGGCAGACAAATACTGGCCGACGGTGAAACGTCTGGATGATGTTTACGGCGACCGTAACCTGTTCTGCTCCTGCGTACCGATTAGCGAATACCAGTAATTCACTGATTCGAGTATTTTCTAAAGGCGCTTCGGCGCCTTTTTAGTCAGATGACAAAGTACAAAAGTGCTCAGACAGTCCCCTCGCCCCTTTGGGGAGAGGGTTAGGGTGAGGGGAACAGGCCGGCACTGGCGCGAATATTTACCCTCACCCCGACCCTCTCCCTGAAAGGGCGAGGGGGAAAAGCGTGCCAACATTGAAGATTGAGCCAGTTTGTTAGCAATCTCAAAGATACGTCAACGAATTAATTTTTCTCGGAAAAACAAATGGCTATAGCACTTGTGACCGGTGGCAGTCGCGGCATCGGGCGGGCAACTGCATTACTGTTGGCGCAAGAAGGGTATACGGTGGCGGTTAATTATCAGCAAAACCTCCACGCGGCGCAGGAAGTGATGAACTTAATAATGCAAGCCGGTGGCAAAGCATTCGTGCTCCAGGCGGATATCAGCGACGAAAACCAGGTCGTTGCGATGTTTACAGCAATCGATCAGCACGATGAACCGCTAGCAGCGCTGGTCAATAACGCCGGGATCTTGTTTACCCAGTGCACCGTTGAAAACCTTACCGCAGAGCGAATCAACCGAGTACTTTCCACCAACGTGACGGGATATTTTCTCTGCTGCCGCGAGGCGGTAAAACGCATGGCGCTTAAAAATGGTGGCAGTGGCGGCGCTATCGTCAATGTCTCTTCGGTGGCCTCACGGTTGGGTTCGCCAGGGGAATATGTTGATTACGCGGCATCGAAAGGGGCGATTGATTCGTTAACCACCGGACTATCGCTGGAAGTCGCCGCGCAGGGGATCCGCGTTAACTGCGTGCGGCCAGGGTTTATTTATACCGAAATGCACGCCAGCGGCGGCGAGCCTGGACGCGTCGATCGCGTTAAGTCGAACATCCCCATGCAGCGTGGTGGACAGGCAGAAGAGGTCGCGCAGGCCATTGTCTGGCTACTAAGTGATAAAGCCTCTTACGTCACGGGAAGTTTTATCGATTTGGCGGGCGGGAAATAAAACAGGGAAGTTGTCTGACCGGATGCAACAAGTATTGCATCCGGTACTTCATCGACTTAAAGCTTCTCGCCGTTGCTGGCAATCACCTCTTTGTACCAGTTAAAGCTCTTCTTACGTGAACGCGACATATCGCCAGTACCGTCGTCATGTTTATTCACATAGATAAAGCCGTAGCGTTTGCTGTACTGCCCGGTAGTGAATGACACGCAGTCGATGCAGCCCCACGGTGTGTAGCCCATCAGATCCACACCATCGTAAGTCACTGCTTTTTTCATCTCTTCAATATGGGCGCGCAGGTAGTCAATGCGGTAGTCGTCGTTGATGCTGCCATCTTCTTCCACTTTGTCGTAAGCGCCAAAACCGTTTTCGACAATAAACAGCGGCCTCTGATAACGCTCATACAGTTCGCAAAGGGCATAGCGCAGACCTACTGGATCAATCTGCCAGCCCCAGTCAGACGCTTTAACATACGGGTTCGGTACGCTGCCTTCAAAACCAGAGATCGCATCGCCGGTGCCGCCTTCGGCCTTCACTGCGTTGGTCATGTAATAGCTGAAACCAAGATAATCGCAGGTGCCTTCGCGCAGTACATCGAGATCGCCGTCTTCCATTTTGATATTAAATCCGCGACGTTCCCACTCGTTCAATACATAGGACGGGTAATAGCCGCATAGCTGCACATCGGTAAAGACGTAGCGTTCGCGCATCGACTCCTGAGCGAACATCACATCGTCCGGGTTACATGAGTAGGGATAGAGCGGCACCATCGCCAGCATACAGCCGACTTTCATCTCCGGGTTAATGCGACGCGCGGCTTTCACTGCCAGGGCGCTGGCGACAAACTGGTGATGCAGCACCTGGTACATCGTCTCTTCCGGGTTGTCATGCTCGGTATACACCACGCCGGAGCAGCAGTAACCAAACAGCGGCGCACGCCAGTTACGCTGGTTGTTTATTTCGTTGAAGGTCATCCAGTATTTGACTTTATGCTTGTAGCGTTCGAATACCACTTCCGCGAAACGGACAAAGAAATCAACGAATTTACGGTTGGTCCAGCTACCGTATTGCTGCACCAGATGCAGCGGCATTTCAAAGTGGGAGAGGGTTATCACCGGTTCGATGTTGTATTTCAGCAGTTCATCGAACAGAGAGTCGTAAAACTTCAGCCCTTCTTCGTTTGGCTGAGCTTCATCACCTTTTGGAAAAATACGCGTCCAGGCGATGGAAGTCCGAAAACATTTGAAGCCCATTTCGGCAAATAGCTTGATGTCTTCCTTGTAGTGACCATAAAAATCAACGGCTTCATGGTTTGGATAGTATTTTCCTGGCAAGACTTCTTTGGTGATTTCGCGCGGCACGCCGTGTGCGCCACAGGTCAGAACGTCACAAATGCTCGGTCCTTTGCCGCCTTTGTTCCAGCCGCCTTCGACCTGATGAGCGGCAACGGCGCCACCCCATAAGAAATCTTTCGGTAAGGTGAGTTTTTTCACTATCATAGGCTCCAGATCAGTCAATTCTTACAGGAAATAGTACCATGCAGCCAAACGACATCACTTTTTTCAACGTTTCCAGGATGACATTCTGGCTGGGCGTAAAACCATCACCATCCGCGACGAGTCTGAATCGCACTTCAAAACGGGTGATGTGCTTCGTGTCGGACGTTTTGAAGATGACGGTTATTTTTGCACGATTGAAGTCACCGCAACCTCAACCGTAACGCTGGATACACTGACGGAAAAACATGCAGAGCAGGAAAATATGACCCTGCCTGAACTGAAAAAGGTCATTGCTGACATCTATCCCGGTCAGACACAATTTTATATGATTGAATTTAAATGTCTTTAAATTGAACTCACGCCTGTTAGTTGAAATTTCGCATTTAATTTCATGATTTTTAGGAGATTAGTCTCAAATCAGAATTTATTTTAGCTAACAGGTGTTCACTGGAACTATTCTCAGTTACGCTGGAGAGGTATACATGTGCGTGTACGTTTCTCTGGAGTAAGTTATGGTTCAGAAGCCCCTCATTAAGCAGGGATATTCGCTGGCAGAGGAAATTGCCAACAGCGTCAGTCACGGCATTGGGCTGGTGTTTGGTATCGTTGGGCTGGTGTTGCTACTGGTTCAGGCGGTGGATCTCAATGCCAGCGCCACAGCGATAACCAGTTACAGCCTCTATGGCGGCAGTATGATCCTGCTGTTCCTCGCTTCGACGCTCTATCACGCCATTCCTCATCAACGGGCAAAAATGTGGCTGAAGAAATTTGACCATTGCGCTATTTACCTGTTGATTGCCGGAACCTACACGCCGTTTTTGCTGGTGGGGCTGGATTCTCCGTTAGCGCGCGGGTTGATGATTGTTATCTGGAGCCTAGCATTGCTGGGGATTCTGTTCAAACTGACCATCGCGCACCGATTCAAAATTTTATCTCTGGTGACTTATCTGGCGATGGGCTGGCTGTCGCTGGTGGTAATTTATGAAATGGCAGTTAAGCTCGCGGCGGGCAGCGTTACCTTACTGGCGGTAGGCGGCGTGGTTTATTCGCTCGGGGTGATTTTCTACGTCTGCAAACGCATTCCATACAACCATGCCATCTGGCACGGCTTCGTGCTCGGCGGTAGTGTGTGCCACTTTCTGGCGATCTATTTGTATATTGGGCAGGCGTAATGGGTATGCCTTTGTAGGCCTGATAAGACGCGTCAGCGTCGCATCAGGCATCGGAGCGCAACCGCCGGATGCGGCGTGAACGCCTTATCCGATCTACGGGCCTCGTCCCTGTTGTGATAAAGGCATCAAATCCCAGACATGATAAGACGCGTCAGCGTCGCATCAGGCGATAAATGCCTGATGCGATACAGAGATTTACTCTTCGAGCGAATACGGCAGCGGCTCGATATGCAGTGTATTCGCATCGTCGCGTACGCGGAAGATGCTGTCCGGTTCCATATCGTTATTCATGACGACCTGTACCACGACCTGACCATCTTCCAGTTTTACCGCAGCCAGCACCGTACCGGTACGACGCCAGTTCTCGCCCATTTTCAGCTCTAAGTCTTCACCAGCTTCCGGCAGTCGGCTGGCACTACCTGCCAGCAACCAGAGCGCGCGTTTGTTGGCACCACGGAATTTTGCTCGCGCCACCATCTCTTGTCCGGTATAACAGCCTTTCTTAAAGCTGATACCGCCCAGCGCCTGGAGATTGGTCGCCTGTGGGATAAACTGCCCGCTGTTGGCGGCATCAATCACCGGGAAACCAGCTTCAATGTTTAATGCCAGCCACTGTTGGCTATTGTTCAGTTCCGCTTCACCGCGCAGTTTATCGGTCAGCATATTAGCAGTAGCTTCATCGGTTACGATCAGGAAACGTTCTGCCGGGTGTTCAAACCATAGCAAAGTGGTCGCGCCTTCTTTGACTACCTGTTTTTCTTTCGAAGGCAGTTCGCTAAAGAGATTTGCCAGCGCGGCGCGCGCCTGAAAACCGGCAACACCAAGCAGCACACGCTCGTCGTCTGGCGCGATGGTCACTTTAGAGAATACCGCATATTTTTTCAGTTCAGTCAGCTGCGGTTCACGCACGCTGCGCCGTTCAATCCATGCAAAGCCATCGCCGTCGCGGAACAGACGTAAATTGCTCCACATTTTACCTTTGGCGTCGCAATGGGCGGCGAGCAGGTGCTGATCTTCTGCCATCTGGCTGACATCTGCTGTCACCTGACCCTGCATATATTTTTCGCTGTCCGCGCCAGTAATGGTGGCAAGCGCCCAGTCATCAAGCGTCATCAGCGTCAGCGGTAAACGGGCAGAAGCCGTAGGCTGACGTGGAGGAAAAGGTGTAAAAGCCATAATAGAGTCCTGAGTTGCTTAACGGCGTATTAATGACTAATGGTAAAAGAGCTATGAGGCAATGCAAGTGCTTTCACTACGCGATCTGTGCCTTCTGCGAGGCGACTGCCAAAAAAATGAAGCCCTTGAATTGTTGTGAATTAATTTCGCGATCGCGATGGTGTTTACTGATATTCCCGTAAAAGAAGTCGAAAAACACGTTACAATAGCCGGGTACTGGATTTTCGTGAGACAGGAAGAAGATGGACATTAACAACAAAGCCCGAATTCATTGGGCATGCCGCCGTGGTATGCGCGAACTCGATATTTCAATCATGTCGTTTTTCGAACATGAGTACGACAGCTTAAGCGATGACGAAAAACGCATCTTTATTCGTCTGCTGGAATGTGACGATCCGGACCTGTTTAACTGGCTGATGAATCACGGTAAACCGGCCGATGCAGAACTGGAAATAATGGTCCGACTCATCCAGACACGGAACCGGGAACGTGGTCCTGTGGCAATCTGATTTGCGCGTCTCCTGGCGCGCACAGTGGCTTTCCTTGCTGATTCATGGGCTGGTTGCCGCTGTTATTTTACTCATGCCCTGGCCGCTCAGTTACACCCCGTTATGGATGGTGTTACTTTCGCTGGTGGTATTTGATTGCGTTCGCAGCCAGCGGTGTATTAATGCTCGCCAGGGGGAAATTCGCTTGTTGATGGACGGGCGTTTGCGTTGGCAAGGGCAGGAGTGGAGCATCGTCAAAGCACCGTGGATGATTAAGAGCGGCATGATGCTGCGTTTACGTTCTGATGGCGGTAAACGGCAACATTTATGGCTGGCAGCCGACAGCATGGACGAAGCCGAATGGCGGGATTTACGGCGGATTTTGTTGCAACAAGAGACGCAAAGATAAAGATGACGGCAAAGCATATGCGCTAAGCCGTCAGTGAGATCAGGCGTAATGCTCTGCCATTTCGTTGAGGATTTGCTCGCACCAGCTCTGAATACGCTCGTCGCTAAGGTCATACTGGTTAGTTTCATCCAGCGCCAGACCCACGAACAGTTGCCCGTCAGCAATCACCGGTTTCGGGCTGGTAAATTCATATCCTTCCGTTGGCCAGTAGCCGACGAACTTCACGCCTTTGGTCGAGAGTTTGTCATGCAGCATACCGAGCGCATCGAGGAACCACTCGCCGTATCCCAGTTGATCGCCAAGCCCATACAGCGCAATAATTTTACCTTCAAGGTTCAGGTCGTCGAGCTGATCCCAGACGGCTTCCCAGTCTTCCTGGATTTCACCAAAATCCCAGGTCGGGATACCCAGAATGAGCACATCGTACTGCTCCATTAATTTCGGGGAGTCGTCCTTGAGGTTATGTAAGGTCACCAGTTCTGGGCCGATAATATCGCGGATTTTTTCTGCCGCCATTTCGGTGTAACAGGTGCTGGAACCGTAAAAAAGACCCATATTCATAACGTAAGCTTCTCGATTCTGCTGTGGCTTTTGCAGCTAGTGTATCAGAATCGCTTTAGTCACGGCACAATAAGGCATAATGGATCAAATGAGTGACCATAAGGGGCGCAAGTGAAACAGGAGCTGGCACGCATCGAGCAGTTTCTTGATGCTCTGTGGCTGGAAAAAAATCTGGCTGAAAATACGTTGAACGCTTACCGTCGCGATCTGTCAATGATGGTGGAGTGGTTGCATCACCGCGGGTTGACGCTGGCGACGGCGCAAAGTGACGATTTGCAGGCATTACTGGCAGAACGGCTGGAGGGCGGGTATAAAGCCACCAGCTCAGCGCGTTTGCTGAGTGCAGTGCGCCGATTGTTCCAGTATCTTTATCGCGAAAAGTTTCGTGAAGACGATCCCAGTGCGCATCTCGCTTCACCGAAATTGCCCCAGCGTTTGCCAAAAGATTTAAGCGAAGCGCAGGTCGAACGTTTATTACAGGCGCCATTAATTGATCAGCCACTGGAGCTACGCGATAAAGCCATGCTTGAAGTGTTGTATGCTACCGGGCTGCGTGTCTCTGAACTGGTCGGGCTGACAATGAGTGATATCAGCCTGCGTCAGGGCGTAGTGCGGGTCATTGGTAAAGGCAACAAAGAGCGCCTGGTGCCGTTAGGGGAAGAGGCGGTTTACTGGCTGGAAACCTATCTGGAACATGGGCGTCCGTGGCTGCTGAATGGTGTGTCAATTGACGTGTTGTTTCCCAGCCAGCGTGCGCAGCAGATGACGCGACAGACCTTCTGGCACCGCATTAAACATTATGCCGTGCTGGCGGGTATCGACAGCGAAAAGCTGTCACCGCATGTGTTGCGTCACGCTTTTGCCACTCATTTATTAAATCATGGTGCGGATTTACGCGTGGTGCAGATGCTACTGGGCCACAGCGATCTTTCCACCACGCAAATTTATACGCATGTCGCTACCGAGCGTCTGCGGCAACTTCATCAACAGCATCACCCGCGGGCGTGATGTCTGAAAAGAACGGGAAGATTTATGAAGAAAGGTTTTATGTTGTTTACTTTGTTAGCGGCGTTTTCAGGCTTTGCTCAGGCTGATGACGCGGCAATTCAACAAACGTTAGCCAAAATGGGCATCAAAAGCAGCGATATTCAGCCCGCGCCCGTAGCTGGCATGAAGACAGTTCTGACTAACAGCGGTGTGTTGTACATCACCGATGATGGTAAACATATCATTCAGGGGCCAATGTATGACGTTAGTGGCACGGCTCCGGTCAATGTCACCAATAAGATGCTGTTAAAGCAGTTGAATGCGCTTGAAAAAGAGATGATCGTTTATAAAGCGCCGCAGGAAAAACACGTCATCACCGTGTTTACTGATATTACCTGTGGTTACTGCCACAAACTGCATGAGCAAATGGCAGACTATAACGCGCTGGGGATCACCGTGCGTTATCTTGCTTTCCCGCGCCAGGGGCTGGACAGCGATGCAGAGAAAGAAATGAAAGCTATCTGGTGTGCGAAAGATAAAAACAAAGCGTTTGATGATGTGATGGCAGGTAAAAGCGTCGCACCAGCCAGCTGCGACGTGGATATTGCCGACCATTACGCACTTGGCGTCCAGCTTGGCGTTAGCGGTACTCCGGCAGTTGTGCTGAGCAATGGCACACTTGTTCCGGGTTACCAGCCGCCGAAAGACATGAAAGAATTCCTCGACGAACACCAAAAAATGACCAGCGGTAAATAATTCGCGTGAAACAACAGATACAACTTCGTCGCCGTGAAGTCGATGAAACGGCAGACTTGCCCGCTGAATTGCCTCCCTTGCTGCGCCGTTTATACGCCAGCCGGGGAGTACGCAGTGCGCAAGAACTGGAACGCAGTGTTAAAGGTATGTTGCCCTGGCAGCAACTAAGCGGTGTCGAAAAGGCCGTTGAGATCCTTTACAACGCTTTTCGCGAAGGAACGCGGATTATTGTGGTCGGTGATTTCGACGCCGACGGCGCGACCAGCACGGCTCTAAGCGTGCTGGCGATGCGCTCGCTTGGTTGCAGCAATATCGACTACCTGGTACCAAACCGTTTCGAAGACGGTTACGGCTTAAGCCCGGAAGTGGTCGATCAGGCCCATGCCCGTGGCGCGCAGTTAATTGTCACGGTGGATAACGGTATTTCCTCCCATGCGGGAGTTGAGCACGCTCGCTCGTTGGGCATCCCGGTTATTGTTACCGATCACCATTTGCCGGGCGACACATTACCCGCAGCGGAAGCGATCATTAACCCTAACTTGCGCGACTGTAATTTCCCGTCGAAATCACTGGCAGGCGTGGGTGTGGCGTTTTATCTGATGCTGGCGCTGCGCACCTTTTTGCGCGATCAGGGCTGGTTTGATGAGCGCGGCATCGCAATTCCTAACCTGGCAGAACTGCTGGATCTGGTAGCACTGGGGACAGTAGCGGACGTCGTGCCGCTGGACGCTAATAATCGCATTCTGACCTGGCAGGGGATGAGTCGCATCCGTGCCGGAAAGTGCCGTCCAGGGATTAAAGCGCTGCTGGAAGTGGCAAATCGCGATGCACAAAAACTAGCCGCCAGCGATTTAGGTTTTGCGCTGGGACCGCGTCTCAATGCTGCCGGGCGACTGGATGATATGTCCGTTGGTGTGGCGCTGTTGCTGTGCGACAACATCGGCGAAGCGCGCGTGCTGGCAAATGAACTCGATGCGCTAAACCAGACGCGAAAAGAGATCGAACAAGGAATGCAGGTTGAAGCCCTGACCCTGTGCGAGAAACTGGAGCGCAGCCGTGACACGCTACCCGGCGGGCTGGCAATGTATCACCCCGAATGGCATCAGGGCGTTGTCGGTATTCTGGCTTCGCGTATCAAAGAGCGTTTTCACCGTCCGGTTATCGCCTTTGCGCCAGCAGGTGACGGTACGCTGAAAGGTTCCGGTCGCTCCATTCAGGGGCTGCATATGCGTGATGCGCTGGAGCGATTAGACACACTCTACCCCGGCATGATGCTCAAGTTTGGCGGTCATGCGATGGCGGCGGGTTTGTCGCTGGAAGAGGATAAATTCGAACTCTTTCAACAACGGTTTGGCGAACTGGTTACTGAGTGGCTGGCCCCTTCGCTATTGCAAGGCGAAGTGGTGTCAGACGGTCCGTTAAGCCCGGCCGAAATGACCATGGAAGTGGCGCAGCTGCTGCGCGATGCTGGCCCGTGGGGGCAGATGTTCCCGGAGCCGCTGTTTGACGGTCATTTCCGTCTGCTGCAACAGCGGCTGGTGGGCGAACGTCATTTGAAGGTGATGGTCGAACCGGTCGGCGGCGGTCCACTGCTGGATGGTATTGCTTTTAATGTCGATACCGCTCTCTGGCCGGATAACGGCGTGCGCGAAGTGCAACTGGCTTATAAGCTCGATATCAACGAGTTTCGCGGCAACCGCAGCCTGCAAATTATCATCGACAATATCTGGCCAATTTAGCGTCATCTTCTCTATAAAAAAGAGCGTGGATTGGGTACAATCCCGCTCTTATCACCGCATTTTGACTAGCTCAATAAAAGAAATCAGACCATGTTTGAAATTAATCCGGTAAATAATCGCATTCAGGACCTCACGGAACGCTCCGACGTTCTTAGGGGGTATCTTTGACTACGACGCCAAGAAAGAGCGTCTGGAAGAAGTAAACGCCGAGCTGGAACAGCCGGATGTCTGGAACGAACCCGAACGCGCACAGGCGCTGGGTAAAGAGCGTTCCTCCCTCGAAGCCGTTGTCGACACCCTCGACCAAATGAAACAGGGGCTGGAAGATGTTTCTGGTCTGCTGGAACTGGCTGTAGAAGCTGACGACGAAGAAACCTTTAACGAAGCCGTTGCTGAACTCGACGCCCTGGAAGAAAAACTGGCGCAGCTTGAGTTCCGCCGTATGTTCTCTGGCGAATATGACAGCGCCGACTGTTACCTCGATATTCAGGCGGGGTCTGGCGGTACGGAAGCACAGGACTGGGCGAGCATGCTTGAGCGTATGTATCTGCGCTGGGCAGAATCGCGTGGTTTCAAAACTGAAATCATCGAAGAGTCGGAAGGTGAAGTGGCGGGTATTAAATCCGTGACGATCAAAATCTCCGGCGATTACGCTTACGGCTGGCTGCGTACAGAAACTGGCGTTCACCGCCTGGTGCGTAAAAGCCCGTTTGACTCCGGCGGTCGTCGCCACACGTCGTTCAGCTCTGCGTTTGTTTATCCGGAAGTTGATGATGATATTGATATCGAAATCAACCCGGCGGATCTGCGCATTGACGTTTATCGCGCGTCCGGCGCGGGCGGTCAGCACGTTAACCGTACCGAATCTGCGGTGCGTATTACCCACATCCCGACCGGGATCGTGACCCAGTGCCAGAACGACCGTTCCCAGCACAAGAACAAAGATCAGGCCATGAAGCAGATGAAAGCGAAGCTTTATGAACTGGAGATGCAGAAGAAAAATGCCGAGAAACAGGCGATGGAAGATAACAAATCTGACATCGGCTGGGGCAGCCAGATTCGTTCTTATGTCCTTGATGACTCCCGCATTAAAGATCTGCGCACCGGGGTAGAAACCCGCAACACGCAGGCCGTGCTGGACGGCAGCCTGGATCAATTTATCGAAGCAAGTTTGAAAGCAGGGTTATGAGGAACCAACATGTCTGAACAACACGCACAGGGCGCTGACGCGGTAGTCGATCTTAACAATGAACTGAAAACGCGTCGTGAGAAGCTGGCGAACCTGCGTGAGCAGGGAATTGCCTTCCCGAACGATTTCCGTCGCGATCATACCTCTGACCAATTGCACGCAGAATTCGACGGTAAAGAGAACGAAGAACTGGAAGCGCTGAACATCGAAGTCGCCGTTGCTGGCCGCATGATGACCCGCCGTATTATGGGTAAAGCGTCTTTCGTTACCCTGCAGGATGTGGGTGGCCGCATTCAGCTGTACGTTGCCCGTGACGATCTGCCGGAAGGCGTTTACAACGAGCAGTTCAAAAAATGGGACCTCGGCGACATCCTCGGCGCGAAAGGTAAACTGTTCAAAACCAAAACCGGCGAACTGTCTATCCACTGTACCGAGCTGCGTCTGCTGACCAAAGCACTGCGTCCGCTGCCGGATAAATTCCACGGCTTGCAGGATCAGGAAGCGCGCTATCGTCAGCGTTATCTGGATCTCATCTCTAACGATGAATCCCGTAACACCTTTAAAGTACGCTCGCAGATCCTCTCTGGTATTCGCCAGTTCATGGTGAACCGCGGCTTTATGGAAGTTGAAACGCCGATGATGCAGGTGATCCCAGGCGGTGCCGCTGCGCGTCCGTTTATCACCCACCATAACGCGCTGGATCTCGACATGTACCTGCGTATCGCGCCGGAACTGTACCTCAAGCGTCTGGTGGTCGGTGGCTTCGAGCGTGTATTCGAAATCAACCGTAACTTCCGTAACGAAGGTATTTCCGTACGTCATAACCCAGAGTTCACCATGATGGAACTCTACATGGCTTACGCAGATTACAAAGATCTGATCGAGCTGACCGAATCGCTGTTCCGTACTCTGGCACAGGATATTCTCGGTAAGACGGAAGTGACCTACGGCGACGTGACGCTGGACTTCGGTAAACCGTTCGAAAAACTGACCATGCGTGAAGCGATCAAGAAATATCGCCCGGAAACCGACATGGCGGATCTGGATAACTTCGACTCTGCGAAAGCGATTGCTGAATCTATCGGTATCCACGTTGAGAAGAGCTGGGGTCTGGGCCGTATCGTTACCGAGATCTTCGAAGAAGTGGCAGAAGCACATCTGATTCAGCCGACCTTCATTACTGAATATCCGGCAGAAGTTTCTCCGCTGGCGCGTCGTAACGACATTAACCCGGAAATCACAGACCGCTTTGAGTTCTTCATCGGTGGTCGTGAAATCGGTAACGGCTTTAGCGAGCTGAATGACGCGGAAGATCAGGCGCAACGCTTCCTGGATCAGGTTGCCGCGAAAGACGCAGGTGACGACGAAGCGATGTTCTACGATGAAGATTACGTTACCGCACTGGAACATGGCTTACCGCCGACAGCAGGTCTGGGGATTGGCATCGACCGTATGGTAATGCTGTTCACCAACAGCCATACCATCCGCGACGTTATTCTGTTCCCGGCGATGCGTCCGGTGAAATAAGCATTACGTTATGCTCACAACCCCGGCAAATGTCGGGGTTTTTTATTTAAGCTGGGTAAATGCAGATAATCGTATTCTGGCTTCGCGATTTGTCGCCTGCATCACCATCCACGGACTGAACGCCCACGGCGTGGCATCAATACCGCGTAATACATCAGCTAAATCACACCATTGATAATCCATCACTTCATCATCGTTGATCTGTAACGCACTGGTGGTGCGTGCGGCAAATACCGGACACACTTCATTTTCCACAATGCCTCTCGGATCGGTGGCGCGGTAGCGAAAGTCAGGATAGATAGATTCAGGAGGCGTAATTTCCACGCCAAGCTCATAACGGCAACGGCGGATCACCGCGTCTTCGCTGCTTTCTCCCAGTTGTGGGTGCCCACAAACCGAGTTAGTCCACACGCCAGGCCACGCTTTTTTGCTCAGTGCGCGGCGGGTAACTAATAATTGCCCCTTGGCATTAAACAGCCAACTGGAGAACGCGAGATGTAAGAGGGTGTCTGCCGTGTGTGCGGCATACTTTTCCAGCGTACCCGTGGGAACTCCCTGTGCATTCAATAAAATGACGTGTTCCGTTTGCATAATTTCTCACATGTAATTCTGATCACTCATCATTATAGATAATTGAAGAGTGAAATGATTAACCAAGAGAGCGTTTATCGACAACCGCCCGTTTTGAGCGGATGCCGACAGGTAAAAACCATTTAAAAAAGTAGCATCATATATTTGAAGCGACTTTCAATGGCCATTGCAACACAGTCAGAAATGACAGGAATAGAGAGAGTAAAAAGCAACAACAGACTGAATATAGCGCGCATTAAAAAATTCATATTATTCTCCATGCTCATTTTTCTTCAGCTTGCGCATCAGAAGCCACATACGTACTGTCCTGACTTCTAAATCTTTATCAGAGACGGATTCCTTCACCAGGTCAGCATGATGCTGATAGCCATTAAAGAAGACGTTCAGCACAACGGCGCTAAGGGTTGCGAGCATAATGCCGCTATGTAGCAGCGGTTGCAGTACGGCCGGTAACTTAGAAAAGAAATCGTGAGAGAGCGTCGGAGTCATGCCAACGCCGAGACTGATCGCCACAATATAGAGGTTGTAACGGTTGGTGGTGTAGTTACAGCGCGACAGAATTCGAATCCCTGTCGCCAGTACCATGCCGAACATCACTAGACCAGCGCCGCCCAGCACAAATTGCGGAATGGAGGCTACCAGCACCGCCATTTTTGGCACCATGCCAAACAGGATTAATATAATTCCCGAAGAAATACACACCCAGCGGCTATGAACGCGCATCACGCTAACCAGGCCAACGTTTTGAGAAAATGACGTGTGGGGGAAGCTGTTAAACGTGCCGCCTATCATTGTCCCTACGCCATCGACACGCAGCCCGCAAATAATATCGTGTGAAGAGAGTTTACGACCGACTATTTCACCCAGTGCCAGGAACATCCCCATCGACTCGATAAACACGATGATTAACACGGCAGTCATGGTCAGAATGGAAACGGGATCGAAAATCGGCATACCAAACGACATCGGGGTGACAATCGCAAACCACGAGGCATCATGTAGCCCGGATAAATTGACTTCATTCATCATCCACGAAAGTAAAAAGCCAAATACAATCCCCAGTAATACGGCGACGTTGGACATAAATCCTTTCGCATAGCGAGTAATGAGCAAGATAAAAATTAAGACGGCAAAGGAGATACCTAAATAAACGGGATTACCATATTGCGGATTCCCTTTACCTCCAGCGGCCCAGTCAATACCCACCTGAATGATGCTAAGCCCAATAGAAGTAATAACCACACCGGTAACCAGTGGCGGGAATAAAGGCATCAAGCGACCAATAAGTGGCGCTAATAATGTGGTGATAAAACCCGCGGCGATAGTGGCACCAAATATCCCCAGCAGGCCGATATCCGGGTTCATCCCAATGGCTATCATTGGTGTTACAGCAGCAAAGGTCACCGACATAATCACCGGCAGGCGGATCCCCATAAAGCGGCCGATACCGATACATTGCAATAATGTGACGATCCCGCAGCAAAAGAGATCCGAGCTAATGAGCATCGCAATAGCATCTTTTGAGAGGCCCAGTCGGTCACCAATCATAAGAGGAACAGCGACTGCACCTGCGTACATGACAAGGACGTGTTGCAGACCGAGTATGATCAGCTTTCCTGGTGATAATATGCGGTCAACCTCATCAGTTGGGCGGTCTTGCCCAGAAGATGAGGGAAGTTGGGAATCTATGGCGCTCATCAGTGTTTCTCCTTTCGCCCGCCAGAATAAAAAGCAACCGTTTACGTTAATGAAACTGTCTAAACACATGCTCGTGGAGTGCCAGTTTTTGCGAGGAAGGGGAGTTAGAGACAGGAATTGCGGAGGCAATCACATAATCGTGCTTAAACCACGAAAATGACAAGAGAAACTGACAATGGAATTATCTGTAATTTTCTCATATTGATATTTCATTAATCATTCTGGCATGTCGCACTCTCGCATTTAATCGTTTTTATCTGGATAGCGCTCTTTTGATCGGCAATGTTGAAATAATGAAAGCGGCATAGATTGAGGGGCAATAATTTGAACTCAGTCGCAAAATTATAATTAAAACGGTCATGCTACCTAATATATGCCCGTTTATTGCATCGCGAAATTTGAGAAGACATAACTCATTAAATGAAAGGGATGCAAATGAATACGTTTATCGCTGCTGAAGCTGCGGAATGTATAGGCTGTCATGCGGTAATGACTCCAACTTACTGATAGTGTTTTATGTTCAGATAATGCCCGATGACCTTGTCATGCAGCTCCACCGATTTTGAGAACGACAGTGACTTCCGTCCCAGCCTTGCCAGATGTTGTCTCAGATTCAGATTATGTCGCTCAATGCGCTGAGTGTAACGCTTGCTGATAACGTGCAGCTTTCCCTTCAGGCGTGATTCATACAGCGGCCAGCCATCCAGACTGGCCCCCTGAATCTCCAGACAACCAGTATCACTTATTTAAGTGATAGTCTTAATACTAGTTTTTAGACTA
>NZ_JBDYCV010000020.1:0-50196 GCF_040495915.1 Shigella sp. FJ200513
TGCACGTCCGGTTCGGGGAGGAGAGGCAGGGAAATAGTCCGACTACGCCCTGCCTCTTACTCTACTCAGCACATGGCGGGGCTTCGTCTATGTGGCGTTCATCATTGATGTGTTTGCCGGATACATCGTGGGGTGGCGGGTCTCATCGTCCATGGAAACGACATTCGTGCTGGATGCACTGGAGCAGGCGTTATGGGCCCGTCGACCGTCCGGCACGGTCCATCACAGTGATAAAGGTTCTCAGTATGTATCGCTGGCCTACACACAGCGGCTTAAGGAAGCCGGATTACTGGCATCAACAGGAAGTACAGGCGACTCGTATGACAACGCGATGGCGGAGAGCATCAATGGTCTTTACAAAGCGGAGGTAATACACCGTAAGAGCTGGAAAAACCGTGCAGAAGTGGAACTGGCCACACTAACGTGGGTGGACTGGTATAACAATCGACGATTGCTGGAAAGGCTGGGCCACATCCCTCCGGCAGAAGCAGAAAAAGCTTATTATGCTTCCATCGGAAACGATGATCTGGCAGCCTGAGTTCACAGATAAAACACTCTCCAGGAAACCCGGGGCGGTTCAGCGGCAATCTACATAGCCTGCGAACGTGGATCAAAGAGCGCGGTCAGGATTACCCCGCCCAGACACTCACCACACATCTGTTTATTCCTCTGCGCCGACGGCTTCAGTGCCAACAACCGACTCTCCAGGCGCTGCTGGCGATCCTCGACGGCGTACTGATCAACTACATCGCCATTTGTCTGGCTTCGGCACGTAAAAAACAGGGTAAAGATGCGCTGGTGGTTGGCTGGAATATTCAGGATACCACCCGTCTGTGGCTGGAGGGCTGGATTGCCAGTCAACAAGGATGGCGCATTGATGTCCTCGCTCGCCCACTCGCTCAATCAACTACGCCCTGAACTATTCGAAGGCCGTACATTGCTGGTGTGGTGCGGTGAAAATCGAACCTCCGCCCAACAGCAGCAACTCACCAGTTGGCAAGAACAAGGCCATGATATTTTCCCACTCGGTATTTAATGATTCGTTAACAAATGCGCTTTACTGTACAATCCTTTCGTTAACATAAGGAGTGCATTATGCGCATAGCTAAAATTGGGGTCATCGCCCTGTTCCTGTTTATGGCGTTAGGCGGAATTGGTGGCGTCATGCTCGCAGGTTATACCTTTATTTTGCGTGCTGGCTAAGCGCCTGCACCAGCCTTTCAAACAGGCGGTCTGCGATGATCGCCGCCAGTGCCACCAGTAACGCCCCCTGGATCACATACGCGGTATTAAATCCGCTAAGCCCGATGATGATGGGCGTACCCAGCGTACTGGCCCCTACCGTTGAGGCGATCGTCGCCGTACCAATGTTGATAATCACCGAAGTTCGCACGCCCGCCAGAATCACCGGAGCCGCCAGCGGTAGCTCGACCTTACGCAGTCGCTGACCTCGACTCATTCCCATACCTTTCGCAACTTCTGTCACGCTGGGATCAATCGCTCCCAGCCCGGCAAGTGTCACCTGCAGGATGGGCAGCACACCGTAAAGGATCAAGGCGATAATCGCTGGTTGCAGACCAAAGCCGATCACCGGAACGGCAATCGCCAGCACTGCGACAGGCGGAAAAGTCTGTCCAACGGCGGCAATAGTTTCCACCAGTGGGCGAAATTCCGCGCCCCACGGGCGAGTAACAGCAATTCCGGCACCTGTGCCAATGATCACCGCAAACAAACTCGAAATTCCCACCAGCCAGAAATGAGCCAGTGCCAGAGCTGCAAAACTTTCTTGCTGATAAACGGGTCGTGGCAGTTGTGGGAACAAGGCAGCAAACAGCGGCTGGCTGTAAGGCAGCCAGAAAATCAGCGCCACAAAAAGAGCAATGAGCCAGAACAGCGGATCGCGCAACATCTTCATACGCTTACGCCTCCACCAGCAGATCCTGAAAATGCAGCGTGCCGCAAGGCTGGCCCTGCGTGTTCACCACCGGCAGCACCTCGCATCCCCGCGCGACAAACAGGGAGAGCGCATCGCGTAGCGTCATCTCTTCTGCCAGTGCCTCACCTTCTGCCCGTTCTTCGCGACGCACGTAATCCGCCACGCTACGTAACGAAAGCAGGTGCACCCCCAGTTCACTACGTCCAAAAAACTGGCGGACAAAATCATTCGCCGGACGAGTCAGCATCGTCAGCGGATTCCCCTGCTGCACCACTTCACCGTGATCCATCAATACCAGATGTTCTGCCAGCCGTAGCGCCTCATCAATATCATGAGTGACCAGCACAATAGTGCGCCCCAGCAAACGGTGAATGCGCGTCATCTCTTGTTGCAACGCGCCGCGCGTTACCGGGTCCAGTGCGCCAAAAGGTTCATCCATCAGTAAGACTTGCGGATCGGCAGCCAGTGCACGCGCCACTCCCACACGTTGCTGCTGACCACCGGAAAGCTGATGCGGATAACGCTCACGCAAATTTGACTCCAGCCCCAGTAGCGCCATTAATTCGTCGATACGATCGTCAATCCGCGCCCGCGACCATTTTTGTAATTGCGGCACGGTAGCGATGTTTTGCGCCACGCTCCAGTGGGGGAACAGGCCAATAGATTGAATGGCATAGCCCATCCGGCGGCGCAACTCCAGTACTGGCAGCGAGCGAATTTCTTCTCCGGCAAAGCGGATCACTCCGCTGTCATGCTCCACCAGGCGGTTAATCATTTTCAGGGTGGTGGATTTGCCGGAGCCAGATGTGCCAATCAGCACCGAAAAACTCCCTTCCTGAAAATTGAGATTGAGATCGTTAACGGCTTTTTGTGCGCCGAACAGTTTGCTGACATGGCTAAATTCAATCATTACGTTTCACCTTCAGCAGTGCGATAAGCAAATCGAACAGCGCGTCGGTAAGCACCGCCAGAACAATTACCGGGATCACCCCCAGCAACACTAAATCAATGGCGCTGCTTAGCAGCCCCTGGAAAACCAGCGCACCAAAACCGCCTGCGCCGATTAACGCCGCAATCACCGCCATACCTACAGTTTGCACCATCACCACCCGCAGGCTGCGCAGAAATACCGGTAACGCCAGCGGTAACTGAACATGCAGGAAACGCTGCGCCCCGCTCATCCCCATCGCTCTGGCGCTCTCCAGCACATCGCGCGGGATCTGGTTCAAACCGACTACCACGCCTCGCACCAGCGGCAGCAAGGCATAGAGCACCAGCGCAATCAGTGCGGGTGTCATTCCGGTTCCTGCTATGCCGAGCTTCCCCAGCCACGGAAAGGCCGTAACCAGCGCGGCAAGCGGCGCAATCAACAGGCCAAAGAGCGCCACCGAAGGCACGGTCTGAATGACATTGAGCAGAGAAAAAATTGCCCCCTGCCGCGCAGTGGAAAAGTAGCACCAGATGCCCAACGGCACACCAATCACTAACGCAGGCAGCACCGCACCAAACAGCAACGTCAGATGTTGTGCCAGCGCGTCGTCAAACACATCCTGACGGTTGGCGTATTCTTTCATTAGTGAGAGATCGTTAAGCGTGCCGGAGTACAGCAACCACAGCGGAATAATGGCAATCTGCATATGCAACAACCAGCGCCACAGCGGATGCGTGGAGATTCGGCGGATGGCATCGCTACAGGCCAGCAATGCCAGCGCCGCAGCCAGCCAGAAACCTCTGCCGAGGCTGGTACGCGCCAGCGCACTGCCATTTTGCGCCAGTTGGGTCGCCGCCTTTCCAGCTCCCCACACCAACAATACGAAGACGAATTGCGCCAGAATGAGTGCAAAAATGCTGCCTTTTTTAGCGGGGACAAAACAGGCTGTCAGCCAGGCGCAACCAACGCCCACCAGCATCCAGATCGTTTGCGGCCACAGTTGCCAGAGATGAAGCCCTTCACCCGAGACTAAACGATTAGGCGCGTAACTGATAAACGGCAGCGCCGCTGCGATTGCCGTCAGCAACAACAGCAGCGCCAGAACAGGATTAATACGTAGATAAGTCACGGGAAATTACTTCGCCCACCCTTTTTGTTTCAGGTAGTCGGCAGCCACTTTTTTGGCATCCAGTCCTTCCACTGCAATGCTGGCATTCAGTTGCTGCAATGTTTTTGCATCGAGGCTGGCGAAGACTGGCTGTAGCCACTGTGCCATTTGCGGATACTCCTTCAACACCGATTCACGCACCACTGGTGCAGGCGCGTAGATAGGTTGCACGCCTTGCGGATCGCTTAAGGTTTGCAGCCCCAGCGCCGCGACCGGACCGTCAGTGCCGTAAGCCATTGCGGCATTAACGCCAGAGGTTTGCTGGGCAGCGGCTTTAATCGTCACCGCCGTGTCGCCACCAGCCAGTGACAGCAACTGATCCTGACCGAGCTTAAAGCCATAGGCTTTTTCAAACGTGGGTAACGCATCGGCGCGTTCGATAAACTCTGCCGAGGCTGCCAGTTTGAAGGTGCCGCCCTCTTGCAGATAACGACTCAGGTCGGCAAGCGAAGTGAGTTTGTTTTTCTCTGCCACATCCTGACGCACGGCGATAGTCCAGGTGTTATTTGCAGGCGCGGGCGTCAGCCAGATTAACTTGTTGTGCTCCGCATCGAGCTTTTTGACTTTCTCGTAGCCCTGCCCGGCATTTTTCCACGCTGCATCGTTTTCATCTTTAAAGAAGAAAGCGCCATTGCCGGTATATTCCGGATAGATATCCAGTTCATCGGAAGTAATCGCCCCGCGCCCCACAGGAGTCGTTCCGAGTTGCACTTTATTCACCGTCGGTACGCCGTGGCTTTCGAGTACCTGCAAGATGATGTTGCCGAGCAGCGCGCCTTCGGTATCGATTTTTGAACCGACTTTAACGGGGGAAGCCGCCTGTAGCGGCAGGCTCACGGCTGCCAACATAACCAGTGAACCTGCCCAGAGCTTTAAGAGTGGCATGATGCTTTCCTCATTCTTTTACTGTTGTTTTCAGCGAATTAAGAGAAAAGCATAGTTGATAATGACAGAGTTAGCCTGAGCGGAAGGATTCAGTTGCAGAATCAGATAAATACTTAAGAGGCATATTCGGTCCGGCGTTTCCTGCCGGATGCGGCGCGAGCGCCTTATCCGGCCTACAAAGGGCGAAAATTCAGCAAGTTAAGATATGAACATCAGGCAAAGGGCGCAAACGTCGCGCCCTTACTAAAGCATTACAGCAACTCAAACTCGCCTTTCTTAACGCGTGCGGAATCAGTGCCGATAAATACATTGAACTTGCCAGGCTCGGCGTCATATTTCATCTGTTGATTCCAGAACTTCAGCGCCTCAATATCGATCGGGAAGCTGACAGTCTGAGTTTCGCCCGGTTTCAGGGTGATTTTCTCAAAGCCTTTCAGCTGTTTCACAGGGCGACTCATGGAAGCCGTCACATCCTGCAAGTACATCTGCACTACCGTGGCCCCCTCGCGCTTACCGGTGTTCGTCACCTGCACGCTGGCCGTCACTTTGCCGTCACGCTTCATGGTCGGCGCAGAAAGTTTCACATCAGAGACGGTGAAAGTGGTATAGCTCAGACCATAGCCGAACGGATAAAGCGCTCCGTTAGCTTCATCAAAATAACGCGAAGTATATTTGTTCGGCTTGTCGGCATTATACGGACGACCGGTGTTCAGATGGCTGTAGTACACCGGGATCTGCCCGACAGAACGCGGGAAGGAAATTGGCAGCTTGCCGGACGGGTTGTAATCGCCAAACAATACATCGGCAATTGCATTACCGCCTTCAGTCCCCGCAAACCAGGTTTCCAGAATCGCATCAGCCTGCTGATCTTCTTTCACCAGCGCCAGCGGACGCCCGTTCATCAGCACCAGCACCAGCGGTTTACCGGTGGCTTTCAGCGCCGCAATCAAGTCACGTTGGCCTTGCGGAATAGTGATATCGGTCCGGCTGGAGGCTTCGTGCGCCATCCCCTGTGCTTCACCGACTACAGCCACCACCACATCAGATTGTTTCGCCGTCTGCACCGCTTCATCAATCATCTCTTGCGGCGAACGCGGATCGACTTTGACCGCTTCTTCATACTGATTCAGGAAATCGATAATGCCTTTGTCACTGGTAACGTTCGCCCCTTTGGCATACAGCACTTTACCGTTTTCACCGACGGAATTTTTAATCCCGGTCAGTACGGTCACGGATTGATCGGCAACACCGGCTGCGGACCAGCTGCCCATCACGTCACGTTTACTGTCCGCCAGTGGCCCAACCACCGCAATGGTGGCCGATTTTTTCAGCGGTAACGTTTCGAGACGGTTTTTCAGCAACACCAGGCTTTCGCGCGCCACTTCACGCGCTTCTTTACGGTGCAGGCGGCTTTCGGCATTGGTATCCACCGGGTCAGACTCTTTCGGCCCCAAATGGCTGTATGGGTCGTTAAACAACCCCATATCATATTTAACGTTCAGTACATGGCGGGCAGCATCGTCCAGCTCTGCCATGGTCACTTTGCCGGATTTAATCAACCCAGGCAGATACTTCGAGTAGTACTCGTCGCTCATACTCATGTTGATTCCGGATTTCAGCGCCACGCGCACCGCATCTTCCGGGTCTGCCGCCGTGCCATGTTTAATCAGCTCTTTGATTGCACCGTGATCGGAAACGGTGATGCCTTTAAAGCCCCACTGGTCGCGCAGAACATCTTTCAGCAGCCAGGAATCGGAGGTGGCTGGCGTGCCGTTCAGCGAGTTCAGCGCCACCATCACCGCGCCGCTGCCTGCGTCCAGCCCCGCTTTGTACGGCGGCATATAATCATTAAACAGGCGCTGCGGACTCATATCGACGGTGTTGTACTCTTTACCGCCTTCTACCGCGCCGTATGCGGCAAAGTGTTTGACGCTGGTCATCACCGAGTAACGATCTGCCGGGCTTTTACCCTGCATCGCTTCCACCATGGTTTTACCCATTATTGAGGTGAGATACGTATCTTCGCCAAAACCTTCGGAAGCACGTCCCCAGCGCGGATCGCGCGAGACATCGACCATCGGTGCCCAGGTCATATTCAGGCCATCATCTGCCGCTTCATAAGCAGAGACACGCCCGACCGTTTTCACCGCATCGAGGTTAAAAGACGAGGCCAGACCGAGGCTAATCGGGAACACCGTGCGCTGACCGTGCAGCACGTCGTAAGCAAAGAAAAGAGGAATTTTCAGGCGGCTTAATTCCATCACCTGATCCTGCATGGCGCGGATATCCTGACGGGTTACGGTGTTGAAAATCGCCCCAACCTGACCGTCTTTGATCATCTCGCGGATCGCCTCTTTCGGATTATCCGGGCCTACGCTGATTAAGCGCAGCTGACCAATTTTCTCATCAACCGTCATTTTCTTGAGCAGATCGGTGACGAACGCATCCCGCGCTTCAGGCGTTAATGGATGGTTACCGAATAAATCATCCGCCAGTGCTGGCTGCAGGACCAGACTCACCGCGATTCCTACTGAACATAGCCATTTCATATGGATTTTTCTTCCTTTGTTGCCCGACGTGGCAGCGAAAATGGTGCAAAAACCGTAGTTTGCCATAAGCATGATGGAGAGAGAAAAAGAATGCTCAGTTTATTGTCTGAATTTTCAAAATATTCACTCGCTGAATTGTCATACAAGGCGCTATTCTAGTTTGTGATATTTTTTCGCCACCACAAGGAGTGGAAAATGTCTTCCATGACAACAACTGATAATAAAGCCTTTTTGAATGAACTTGCCCGTCTGGTCGGTCATTCACACCTGCTCACCGATCCCGCAAAAACGGCCCGCTATCGCAAGGGCTTCCGTTCTGGTCAGGGCGACGCGCTGGCTGTCGTTTTCCCTGGCTCACTACTGGAATTGTGGCGGGTGCTGAAAGCCTGCGTCACCGCCGACAAAATTATTCTGATGCAGGCTGCCAATACAGGCCTGACCGAAGGATCGACGCCAAACGGTAACGACTATGATCGCGATATCGTGATCATCAGCACCCTGCGTCTCGACAAGCTGCACGTTCTCGGCAAGGGCGAACAGGTGCTGGCCTATCCGGGCACCACGCTCTATTCGCTGGAAAAAGCCCTCAAACCGCTGGGACGCGAACCGCATTCGGTGATTGGATCATCGTGTATAGGCGCATCGGTCATCGGCGGTATTTGTAACAACTCCGGCGGCTCGCTGGTGCAACGTGGCCCGGCGTATACCGAAATGTCGTTATTCGCGCGTATAGATGAAGATGGCAAACTGACGCTGGTGAACCATCTGGGGATTGATCTGGGCGAAACGCCGGAGCAGATCCTTAGCAAGCTGGATGACGATCGCATCAAAGATGACGATGTGCGTCACGATGGTCGTCACGCCCACGATTATGACTATGTCCACCGCGTTCGTGATATTGAAGCCGACACGCCCGCACGTTATAACGCCGATCCGGATCGGTTATTTGAATCTTCTGGTTGCGCCGGGAAGCTGGCCGTCTTTGCGGTACGTCTTGATACCTTCGAAGCGGAAAAAAATCAGCAGGTGTTTTATATCGGCACCAACCAGCCGGAAGTGCTGACCGAAATCCGCCGTCATATTCTGGCTAACTTCGAAAATCTGCCGGTTGCCGGGGAATATATGCACCGGGATATCTACGATATTGCGGAAAAATACGGCAAAGACACCTTCCTGATGATTGATAAGTTAGGCACCGACAAGATGCCGTTCTTCTTTAATCTCAAGGGACGCACCGATGCGATGCTGGAGAAAGTGAAATTCTTCCGTCCGCATTTTACTGACCGTGCAATGCAAAAATTCGGTCACCTGTTCCCCAGCCATTTACCGCCGCGCATGAAAAACTGGCGCGATAAATACGAGCATCATCTGCTGTTAAAAATGGCAGGCGATGGCGTCGGTGAAGCCAAATCGTGGCTGGTGGATTATTTCAAACAGGCCGAGGGCGATTTCTTTGTCTGTACGCCGGAGGAAGGTAGCAAAGCGTTTTTACACCGTTTCGCCGCTGCGGGCGCAGCAATTCGTTATCAGGCGGTGCATTCCGATGAAGTCGAAGACATTCTGGCACTGGATATCGCTCTGCGGCGTAACGACACCGAGTGGTATGAGCATTTACCGCCGGAGATCGACAGCCAGCTGGTGCACAAGCTCTATTACGGCCATTTTATGTGCTATGTCTTCCATCAGGATTACATAGTGAAAAAAGGCGTGGATGTGCATGCGTTAAAAGAACAGATGCTGGAACTGCTACAGCAGCGCGGCGCGCAGTACCCTGCCGAGCATAACGTCGGTCATTTGTATAAAGCACCGGAGACGTTGCAGAAGTTCTATCGCGAGAATGATCCGACCAATAGCATGAATCCGGGGATCGGTAAAACCAGTAAACGGAAAAACTGGCAGGAAGTGGAGTAAAAATTACGGATGGCAGAGTATCGCCATCCGAATTCACTTAATCGTTCTGTGCCGTCTGCCCCGCCGCCGCCATTTGGGCGGCTTTTTGTTTTTTATAGCTCAACGCTGCTGCCGGCACAGGCATCACTTTACCGGTTTCAATCCAGGTACGCAGGCGGCTGGCATCGGCAAAATGGGTATATTTGCCAAACGCGTCCATCACTACCAGCGCCACCGGTTTATTATTGATAACCGTACGCATCACCAGACAATGGCCCGCCGCATTGGTAAAGCCGGTTTTGGTTAACTGAATATTCCAGTTATCGCGATACACCAGATGATTAGTATTGCGGAACGGCAGCGTATACGTCGGGTTAGAGAAGGTTGCCATATCTTCCCGGGTAGTACTTAACTGCCCGATCAACGGATATTGTTTGCTGGCAATGAGCAGTTTGGTTAAGTCACGGGCAGTTGAAACGTTATGCACCGACAATCCGGTAGGTTCAACAAAGCGCGTGTTGTTCATTCCGAGCGATTTCGCTTTCGCATTCATTGCCTTAATAAAGGCTTTGTAACCACCGGGATAATGGTGCGCAAGGCTTGCCGCCGCGCGGTTTTCTGAAG
This sequence comes from Shigella sp. FJ200513, assembly GCF_040495915.1. Lineage (NCBI taxonomy): Bacteria > Pseudomonadati > Pseudomonadota > Gammaproteobacteria > Enterobacterales > Enterobacteriaceae > Shigella > Shigella sp. FJ200513. Next base: position 9,984 of record NZ_JBDYCV010000020.1, read on the forward strand.
ACATCAGCGCCAGCAACAGCATATCTTTACGGCTGATTTCGCTATTCAGTCGTACGCGCGAATAGACCCCTTTCATCTCCGGCGTCTGGCTGATATCCACTTTTAGTTTTTCATCCAGCGGCAGTCGTGCATCCAGCACAACCATCGCGGTCATTAATTTGCTGATAGACGCAATCGGACGCACCAGATCCGGGTGGTTCGAATAGATCACTTTGTTGGTATTCAGATCAACAATCATCGCGCTACCGGAGGCAATTTCCGGTTGTGAAGCGGTGGTAGCGGCTGCCGTTTTCGCAACGGCCTGCGGTGCAAAAGGCACAGCCAGCATCAGGGCCAAGCTAAATAAAGAAACTCGAAATTTCGGCATGATGAGCATTCAGATAGTGGTTCACGCGCACGGGTTGCGCACCGCCGGAGTAAGGATTTACTGAGGCTAGCGACGCCATCATAACGAGCAAAAAGTGCGATCGTCAAAGGAGAATCGTGAGTAAATGCTGCATTGCTGACATTTACGCCAGCAATGCAACGTCAAAGAACTTTCTAGAACAAACGATAACCGTAGCCCCATAGTATAACGGTTAGGGTGAGCAGCACTTCCAGTACCAGCACGCCAATCGCCAGCGTCGAACTGGAGAAGCTAAGGCCTTCCTCTTTGTTGATATTCAGGAAGCTCGGAATACCAAGGTAAAGCAGGTAGCCGGTGTAAAACAGCGCCACCGTGCCGACCAGCGCACACAACCAGACCAGTGGATAAAGCGCCACCAGACCGCTTAAAAACAGCGGAGTTGCAACGTAGCCCGCGAAGACCATGCAGTGCGCAAGAGACGGACGCTGCGGGTAATTGCGCGCCATCCACCAGATGACCCGCCCCATCACCGCAACCCCAGCCAGCATAACGCCGTAAAACAAGACAGCCAGCGCCAGTCCGGTAAACCAGGATAACTTCAGGATAGTGCCATCGCCAAAATTCCAGCCAATCTGTGTAGTGCCAATGAAGGCGCAAATCACCGGAATCGCCGCCATCAGCAAAACGTGGTGGGTGTAATGGTGAGAAATCGTTTCGTTTTCGCGATTAATCACCTGCATTTCACGATCGGGATGGGAAAACAGTCCCCAGACATGGCTCATACCGCCCCCTTGTTGTGAGTTCATGAACCTGACAGTTCAAGTATAAGCCAGCTTGTGATTATTTTTTGTTCATCCATGTAATTTGCACCGTCTGATGTATGTCCTTTTTCAGCGTGAATGATTCACAGGGTGTATGCTTACAGGCAACCAAAGGGAGACAAACTGGCCTATGGATCTCAATACACTCATCTCACAATATGGTTATGCCGCGCTGGTTATCGGTAGCCTGGCGGAAGGTGAAACCGTGACTTTGCTGGGAGGCGTTGCGGCACATCAGGGGCTATTAAAGTTCCCACTGGTGGTACTTTCTGTGGCGCTTGGTGGCATGATTGGCGACCAGGTGCTCTATCTGTGCGGGCGGCGGTTTGGCGGCAAGCTGTTACGCCGTTTCTCGAAACATCAGGATAAAATTGAGCGGGCACAGAAACTTATCCAACGCCATCCGTATCTGTTTGTCATTGGTACGCGCTTTATGTATGGCTTTCGGGTGATTGGCCCGACGCTGATTGGTGCCAGCCAGCTGCCGCCGAAAATCTTTCTGCCGCTGAATATTCTCGGCGCATTTGCCTGGGCGTTGATTTTTACCACTATTGGTTACGCTGGTGGTCAGGTGATTGCGCCGTGGTTGCACAATCTCGACCAGCATTTGAAGCACTGGGTCTGGTTGATTCTGGTCGTGGTTCTGGTGGTGGGCGTGCGCTGGTGGCTGAAACGGCGCGGGAAGAAAAAGCCGGATAATCAGGCGTAAAGCAGTTGCCACAGATAAGCATTCACTCCACATCCGGCACCGGGTGTTCCATGCCTGATGCGACGCTGGTGTCTTATCTGGCCTAACCCATTGAAATATCCACGCACCTCACTGCGCTATTCTGGGTTGAACTGCGGATTCGCCAACATAAAGCCGCCATCCACTATCAACGACTGCCCTGTCGTGTAATTTGCGCCCTCCGAACAAAGCCACACCACCAGGCTGGCAATCTCATGCGTTGCGCCAAAACGCCGTAGAGGAATCGAAGGCTCCGCGTCGGGCTTCACGTCGCTATCATCCATGCTGTTCATTGGCGTGGCTATCGCCCCAGGCGCGACTGCGTTCACCAAAATCTTATGCCTGACCAACTCCAGCGCCATCGTTTTGGTTAACCCGCCGAGCGCATGTTTAGCGGCTGTGTAGGCGCTGGCATCCGGCAGCGGCGTATGTTCATGTACCGACGTAATGTTGATGATGCGACCGCCCTGCCCTTATTTCACCATCTGACGAGCCGCAATTTGCGAGCATAAAAATGCACCATCAACATCAACGGTAAAAATCTTGCGCCACTCATCAAAAGCCATATCAAGAAACGGCGCTTTGGTCATTGCACCCGCATTATTCACCAGCACATCAATACGCCCAAATCGCTGGATGAGTGTCTCCAGCGCCTGCGCACCTTCTGGCAGATTGCCGAGATCCAGTTGCACGATCTCCGCACGTACGCCGTGGGTAACCACCTCACGCGCGGTATCTTTTGCCCCTTCTTCATCTGAGTGCCAGGTAATGCCAATATCAAACCCCTGCTGCGCCAGTAATAACGCGCACTCTTTGCCGATCCCCGAATCGGAAGCGGTAATTATCGCGACCTATGCCATCGAGTTCTCCACTTAACGCTGAATAAACGTTAAGTATAGAAGGCGCATATCATCAGCGTTTGTAACCCCCGCCCAGCGCACCGGTGAGTCGAATGGAGGCATCCAGCCACTGCCCTTGCAATAACAGGCCATTGGCCCGCTCACGCAGCGCCGGGATTCTGGCTTCGCTGACGCGGGAACCAGCAATGATGCCCGCGTTAAAGCGGGCCTGCGCAAGACCTACCACACGCAAGGCATCGCGCTCAATTTGCGCCTGATGCTGGTTTTTCTCCGCCAGTGTCTGAACCTGACTGGCTGCCCGCGCCACGTCATTCACTGCTTCAACCACCGCTTTGTTGTAGCTGGCGATAGACAAGTTGCTTTCGGCTTTTGCGATATCGAGATTGGCGTTAAGACGACCACTATCGAAAATAGGTAGCGTCAGGCCTGCCGTAACGCCCATTTGCTGCGCGGAATGACGGAACAGATCGCTTAAGTGCAACGCATCCTGTTGCAGGAAGGCCATCAGGTTGATGTCAGGATAAAATGCCGCTTTTGCCGCATCAATAGTGCTTAACGATGACTCAACGTACCAGTGCGCCGCCTGCAAATCTGCCCGCCGGGCCAGTAAGGAGTACCCCAGTTCATCAGGAAGCTGGCTTGCCACTTTCGGCAACGCGACCGGTTTAAGCTTCAATGACTTAGTCTGGTGATTTGTGAGTGCATTTAACCGTGCCTCAATAATTTTCATTTTCCCCGCGACATCGTTGAGCTGCTGCCGGGTTTTGCTGGCATTAATATCGGTTTCCACACCGTCAACTGAAGAAGTAATCCCGTTCTGATATAGCTGGCGATCGGTCGCGATAATGGTGTTCTGCTCTTTTTCTATTTGCTGCAAGACCGTGTTTAACGCCGCCTGGGTTTGCCACTCCCAGTACAGGCGGGCTACGCTGCCAGCCAGCAATTGGCGGGTTTGCTCGCGTTCCGCCGCCCGTGCTTTAACCGTACCCAGGCGGGCAGTAACCTCCGCCCGATTCTTTCCCCAGATATCGAGATGCCAGCCCGCCGTTAAGCCAAAAGTTCCGTTGGTGTACCACGGACCGGTCGTACCTGCGGCCGGATCGTTCAGAGCAAACGGCCCCATTAGCCCTTCTGCCGACATTTTTTGCCGCTCCATATCCGCCGAAAAGTCGATCTGCGGACCATCCTGAGTGGCAACTGCCTTCGCCTGGGCTTCAGCTAGCTAAATGCGCTGTTCAGCCACCTGCATATCCGGTGCGTTCTGTAGTGCATTGTTAATTAATGAAGTGAGCTGATTATCGTGATACTCCAGCCACCATTGGCTGTCTGGCCAACCATTTTTCAGCGCCGTGGGTAATGCGGTGTCAACTTGTGCAGCGGGCGTTTGCTGGCTTAACGCCTGGCGGGTTTCATGCATAGGCGCACACCCGGCCAGCATCAGTAACAGCGGAAAACAGGCGATGGCTGGATAAAAGGAATCACGATTCATGGGGGAATAATCAGGTAAGAAACGGTGCGCGGAGATTACCGTGTGTTGCGATATATTTTTTAGTTTCGCGTGGCAATACATCAGTAGCAATAAAACGACATACCCAGAAAAATATAGACTAAGTAAATGATATCTTCCGATTTATCTTAATCGTTTATGGATAACGGCAAAGGGCTTCGTTTTTTCCTATACTTATTCAGCACTCACAAATAAAGGAACGCCAATGAAAATTATACTCTGGGCTGTATTGATTATTTTCCTGATTGGGCTACTGGTGGTGACTGGCGTATTTAAGATGATATTTTAAAATTAATTAATGTCATCAGATCCGAAAATAACGAGAATATTTCAGTCTCTCATCCTGTTGCGCTCCTGTCATGTGCATTGCTTCATATAATCACTGGCGCAAGGAGCGCGCAGGGGGCGACCAATCGCCGCCGCCCCCTGCCCCCCCGGGCTCTGGCGAACAAAATCGCCGCTGCGCGGTGCCCTCGGCTTATCCCTTACGGCTACCGGGTCGGGCGCGAGGTAACATCCCTGTAAAACGCGCCCTCAGCCCACATCCATGTGGGCTGCCCCGGCCTTCAGGGAACGCCTCGGCGATTTTGACGCCACCAAACAACCGTGCGGCCTATTGATAAAGAGCTAACACATTGTCAAAAACATCACTATGGTTTTTAGAGTTTCTCGATATCAATTGCCTGAATAGCCCTTGCAATATCAGGGGAGTTATTCAACACCCGAACATGCTGAAATAATTCCGTTGCTTCATCGTATTCTTTACGCAAATAACTCAACCACTGTTTAATCCGCGCAACGTGATATAACCCGGTATCGCCCTGCTTTTCCAGACGGGTATATTTTTGCAGCAAAGCAACCACCTCCGGCCACGGCATTCGCGGTTCGTTATATTTTACCACCCGGCTCAGGTTGGGAATATTGAGCGCCCCGCGACCAATCATCACTGCGTCGCAGCCGCTGATCGCCATGCATTGTTGCGCGCTCTGCCAGTCCCAGATTTCACCGTTGGCAATCACCGGAATATTCAGCCGCTGGCGAATCTCGCCAATCGCCTGCCAGTCAATATGCTCCGCGCGGTAACCCTGCTCTTTCGTCCGCCCATGCACCACCAGCTCCGTAGCGCCAGCCTGTTGAACCGCATCGGCGATTTCAAATTTCTTCTCACCGCTGTCCCAGCCCAGACGCACTTTCACGCTGACAGGCAAATGCGCCGGTACAGCTTCACGCATCGCTTTTGCCCCCTGGTAGATGAGTTCAGGATCTTTGAGTAACGTCGCCCCGCCGCCGCTACCGTTAACCGTTTTCGACGGGCAGCCGCAATTGAGATCCACGCCCCAGAAACCTAACTCCACCGCACGGGCGGCGTTCTCTGCCAGCCATTGTGGGAACTGACCTAACAACTGCACGCGCACCAGCGTACCAGATGGTGTCCGGCTGGCGTTTTGTAGCTCAGGGCAAATGCGATGAAAGACTTTTACCGGCAGCAGTTGATCCACCACGCGGACAAACTCGGTGATGCACAGATCGTAGTCGTTAACTTCGGTCAGCAATTCACGCACCAGAGAGTCAAGCACTCCCTCCATCGGTGCCAGTAACACACGCATATCATCACCCGCAAAAAAATGAGGCGCTATGTTAGCGCCTATGGTCAGCGGATTAAAGGTCTGCAAAGAGGGATTGCTGCAAACTGCAATCCCTCTCTATGCTTGATGTATGCCTGAGTTCGCTGCTCATTGCGTAATACCGGGTAGCGAAAAAATAAGCGCTGATTTCTTAATGTGATCGGTAGCACGTTTTACGAATTAATTGTATGATGAATCCATCTCATCTGGGGTGTTGATTATGAGTAAGACACTGAACATTATCTGGCAATATTTACGCGCTTTCGTCCTGATTTATGCCTGCCTGTATGCAGGCATTTTCATTGCTTCCCTGCTACCGGTAACCATTCCGGGCAGCATCATCGGGATGCTGATCCTGTTTGTCCTGCTGGCCTTGCAAATTCTTCCGGCGAAATGGGTCAATCCGGGGTGCTACGTACTGATTCGCTATATGGCGCTATTGTTTGTGCCGATTGGCGTAGGCGTCATGCAATATTTTGATTTGCTCCGCGCGCAGTTTGGCCCGGTAGTGGTTTCCTGTGCTGTCAGTACGCTGGTGGTTTTTCTGGTGGTGAGCTGGAGTTCACAACTGGTACACGGTGAACGTAAAGTCGTAGGTCAGAAAGGATCAGAAGAATGATGGCGAATATCTGGTGGTCATTACCGCTGACGTTGATTGTCTTTTTTGCCGCCCGCAAACTGGCGGCACGGTATAAGTTTCCCCTGCTTAACCCGTTGCTGGTAGCAATGGTGGTGATCATTCCTTTTTTAATGCTGACCGGCATCTCTTACGACAGTTACTTTAAAGGTAGCGAAGTGCTAAACGATCTGCTGCAACCGGCGGTCGTCGCGCTGGCCTATCCTTTATATGAGCAGCTACACCAGATCCGCGCGCGCTGGAAATCGATCATCACCATCTGTTTTATCGGCAGCGTGGTTGCGATGGTGACGGGGACTTCCGTGGCATTGTTGATGGGCGCTTCACCGGAAATCGCCGCGTCAATCCTGCCGAAATCAGTCACCACGCCTATTGCAATGGCGGTTGGCGGCAGTATTGGCGGTATTCCGGCAATCAGCGCAGTTTGCGTGATTTTCGTCGGCATCCTCGGCGCGGTATTTGGCCATACATTGCTTAATGCGATGCGTATTCGTACCAAAGCTGCGCGCGGTCTGGCAATGGGGACTGCCTCGCACGCCCTCGGTACGGCGCGCTGCGCCGAGCTGGATTATCAGGAAGGTGCATTTAGTTCGCTAGCGCTGGTGTTATGCGGGATAATTACTTCGCTGATCGCACCGTTCCTTTTCCCGATTATTCTGGCAGTAATGGGCTAAAATTTGCGATACGTCGCGCATTTTTGATGTAAGTTTCACGTGTTGCATAATTAATGAGATTCAGATCACATATAAAGCCATAACGGGTTCGTAAACTGTTATCCCATTACATGATTATGAGGCAACGCCATGCATCCACGTTTTCAAACCGCTTTTGCCCAACTTGCGGATAACTTGCAATCTGCACTGGAACCTATTCTGGCAGACAAGTACTTCCCCGCTTTGTTGACCGGGGAGCAAGTCTCATCGCTGAAGAGCGCAACGGGACTGGACGAAGACGCGCTGGCATTCGCACTACTTCCGCTGGCGGCGGCCTGTGCGCGTACGCCATTGTCGAATTTTAATGTTGGCGCAATTGCGCGCGGTGTGAGCGGAACCTGGTATTTTGGTGCCAATATGGAATTTATTGGTGCAACAATGCAGCAAACCGTTCATGCCGAACAAAGCGCGATCAGCCACGCTTGGTTGAGTGGTGAAAAAGCGCTTGCAGCCATCACCGTTAACTATACGCCTTGTGGTCACTGCCGTCAGTTTATGAATGAACTGAACAGCGGTCTGGATCTGCGTATTCATTTGCCGGGCCGCGAGGCACACGCGCTGCGTGACTATCTGCCGGATGCCTTTGGGCCGAAAGATCTGGAGATTAAAACGCTGCTGATGGACGAGCAGGATCACGGCTATGCGCTGACTGGTGATGCGCTTTCTCAGGCGGCGATTGCAGCGGCAAACCGTTCGCACATGCCTTACAGTAAGTCACCAAGCGGTGTCGCGCTGGAATGTAAAGACGGTCGTATTTTCAGCGGCAGCTACGCTGAAAACGCCGCATTCAACCCGACTCTGCCGCCGTTGCAGGGGGCGTTAATTCTGTTGAATCTCAAGGGTTATGATTACCCGGATATCCAGCGCGCGGTTCTGGCAGAAAAAGCCGATGCGCCGTTGATTCAGTGGGATGCCACCTCCGCAACGCTGAAAGCTCTCGGCTGTCACAGTATCGACCGCGTGCTTCTCGCTTAAGCCTGGTGCCGGATGCGGCGTGAACGCCTTGTCCGGCTTGCCAGCCCTCTCCTGGTGTCGAAATTCCCGGCAAACAGTTTGCCGTTTCTTGCGCAAAACCAGCGGGTAAAGTAGCCTGATGGAAATTTTCCTTAGCTCGAGTCTCCTGCATGTTAAAGCGCGTGTTCCTCAGCCTGTTAGTCCTGATCGGCTTGCTGCTGTTGACTGTGCTCGGCCTCGATCGCTGGATGAGCTGGAAAACCGCGCCTTATATCTACGACGAATTGCAGGATCTCCCCTACCGCCAGGTCGGCGTGGTGCTCGGCACAGCAAAATATTATCGTACCGGCGTTATTAATCAGTATTATCGCTACCGCATTCAAGGAGCGATTAATGCCTATAACAGCGGTAAGGTAAATTATCTATTACTGAGCGGCGATAACGCATTGCAAAGTTATAACGAGCCGATGACCATGCGCAAAGATTTAATCGCTGCTGGTGTCGACCCATCAGATATTGTTCTCGATTACGCAGGCTTTCGTACGCTGGATTCCATCGTGCGTACACGCAAAGTTTTCGATACTAATGATTTCATTATTATCACCCAACGTTTCCACTGTGAGCGAGCATTATTTATTGCGCTGCATATGGGGATTCAGGCTCAGTGTTATGCCGTACCGTCACCGAAAGATATGCTGTCAGTACGTATTCGCGAATTTGCCGCCCGTTTCGGTGCGCTGGCTGACCTTTATATTTTTAAACGTGAACCGCGTTTTTTAGGGCCGCTGGTCCCTATTCCGGCTATGCACCAGGTGCCGGAAGATGCGCAGGGGTATCCCGCCGTTACACCCGAACAGTTACTTGAATTACAAAAGAAACAAGGAAAGTAGTTATGGATGTACAGCAGTTTTTTGTCGTTGCCGTTTTTTTCCTTATCCCGATATTTTGTTTCCGCGAAGCATGGAAAGGCTGGCGCGCAGGCGCGATTGATAAACGGGTTAAAAATGCACCGGAACCGGTGTATGTCTGGCGAGCAAAAAATCCCGGACTCTTCTTCGCTTATATGGTGGCATATATTGGCTTCGGAATTTTATCTATCGGCATGATTGTTTATCTTATTTTCTATCGTTAATATTTTCTCTTTTCTGTTAATTATTGAGAATAATTATTACTTCACTCAATAAGCTGCGGATATAACATTCTGAACCGCAGCTATTTGTGAATCCTTTCACAGCTTAAATTTCCCCACGCGCATAGCCTTAATATCAGCACGCAATATTTATTTAGCGTTCGCCATAATTACTCATAGCATTAAGGAAGATCACATGCCGCAACAAAATTATCTGGATGAACTCACTCCGGCTTTTACGCCGTTACTGGCGATTAAAGAAGCCTCTCGCTGTTTATTATGTCACGACGCTCCCTGTAGTCAGGCTTGCCCGGCACAGACCGATCCGGGGAAATTTATTCGCTCAATCTACTTTCGTAATTTTAAAGGCGCTGCCGAGACAATTCGCGAAAATAATGCCCTCGGTGCCGTTTGTGCCAGAGTGTGCCCGACGGAGAAATTATGCCAAAGCGGTTGTACCCGTGCCGGTGTTGATGCTCCCATTGATATCGGCCGCTTACAGCGTTTTGTTACTGATTTTGAACAACAAACCGGGATGGAAATTTATCAGCCCGGTACTAAAACGCTCGGCAAAGTCGCGATTATTGGCGCAGGTCCTGCCGGATTGCAGGCCAGTGTGACACTGACAAACCAGGGTTATGACGTCACGATTTATGAGAAAGAAGCGCACCCCGGTGGCTGGTTGCGTAACGGTATTCCGCAATTCCGGTTACCGCAATCAGTGCTGGATGCAGAGATCGCCCGTATTGAAAAAATGGGCGTGACCATTAAGTGCAATAACGAAATCGGTAAAACACTCACCCTGGAGCAACTGAAAGCGGAAAACCGCGCGGTACTGGTCACCGTGGGGTTATCAAGCGGTTCCGGGCTACCGCTGTTTGAGCATAGCGACGTTGAGATTGCCGTCGACTTCCTGCAACGTGTACGACAGGCGCAAGGCGATATCAGCATTCCACAAAGCGCATTAATTATCGGCGGCGGTGATGTCGCGATGGACGTAGCCAGCACGCTGAAAGTTCTCGGCTGTCAGGCGGTAACTTGCGTAGCACGTGAAGAGTTAGATGAGTTTCCGGCAAGCGAAAAAGAGTTTGCCAGCGCCCGGGAGCTGGGCGTTTCGATCATCGATGGATTCACGCCAGTAGCCGTGGAAGGCAATAAAGTCACGTTTAAGCATGTACGGTTATCAGGCGAACTGACGATGGCGGCAGATAAAATTATTCTCGCCGTCGGTCAGCATGCCAGACTGGATGCCTTTGCGGAGTTAGAGCAGCAGCGTAACACCATCAAAACACAAAATTATCAGATCCGCGATCCGCAAGTCTTTGCTGCTGGCGATATTGTTGAGGGTGACAAAACCGTGGTCTATGCCGTGAAAACCGGGAAAGAAGCCGCCGAGGCGATTCATCACTATTTAGAGGGAGCTTGCTCATGTTAACGAAAGATCTTTCGATTACTTTTTGCGGCGTGAACTTTCCCAACCCGTTCTGCCTCTCTTCTTCGCCGGTAGGCAACTGCTATGAGATGTGTGCCAAAGCCTACGACACAGGTTGGGGCGGTGTGGTGTTTAAAACGATCGGCTTTTTTATCGCCAACGAAGTCTCGCCGCGTTTTGATCATCTGGTGAAAGAAGATACCGGTTTTATCGGCTTCAAAAATATGGAGCAGATTGCTGAACATCCGTTGGAAGAGAATCTGACCGCCCTGCGTCGGCTGAAGGAAGATTACCCGGACAAAGTATTGATCGCTTCGATCATGGGGGAAAATGAGCAGCAATGGGAGCAGCTGGCGCGGATATGATCGAGTGTAACTTCTCCTGTCCGCAAATGACTTCTCATGCGATGGGTAGCGATGTCGGGCAAAGCCCGGAGCTGGTAGAAAAATATTGTCGGGCAGTGAAACGGGGTTCCACGCTGCCAATGCTGGCGAAGATGACGCCGAATATCGGTGATATGTGCGAAGTGGCGCTGGCGGCGAAGCGCGGCGGCGCAGATGGCATTGCGGCAATTAACACCGTTAAATCCATCACCAATATCGATCTTAATCAGAAAATCGGTATGCCGATCGTTAACGGTAAATCGAGTATTTCCGGATATTCCGGTAAAGCGGTAAAACCGATCGCCCTGCGCTTCATTCAGCAAATGCGCACCCATCCAGAACTGCGCGATTTCCCAATCAGCGGTATCGGCGGCATTGAAACCTGGGAAGATGCGGCGGAGTTTTTATTGCTCGGCGCAGCAACGTTACAGGTCACCACCGGCATTATGCAGTACGGCTATCGCATCGTAGAAGATATGGCGAGCGGGTTATCGCATTATCTCGCCGATCAGGGATTTGATTCGTTGCAGGAGATGGTAGGTCTGGCGAATAACAATATTGTCCCGGCGGAAGATTTAGACCGCAGTTATATTGTCTATCCCCGTATCAATCTTGACAAATGTGTTGGCTGTGGACGCTGTTATATTTCCTGTTACGACGGCGGTCACCAGGCGATGGAATGGAGCGAGAAAACCCGCACACCGCATTGTAATACCGAGAAATGTGTGGGTTGTCTGCTTTGTGGTCACGTCTGCCCGGTGGGTTGTATTGAGCTCGGGGAAGTGAAGTTTAAGAAAGGCGAGAAAGAACACCCGGTAACGTTGTAAAACCAGAGACGCATCCGGCAATATCCGCAATCACATCACTTCTTACGCGCGTATTTCAGTGAATCCAGCGCTACGGCGAAGATAATAATCGCCCCTTTGATGATGTACTGCCAGTATGGGTTTACGCCGATATACGTCAGGCCATAGTTGATGACGGTAAAAATAATTACCCCGGTCACCACGCCAATCACCGTCCCCACACCGCCGCTGAACGATACACCGCCTACCACGCACGCCGCGATAGCATCCAGCTCATACATAAAGCCGAGGTTGTTGGTGGCAGAGCCGATACGTCCGGCTTCTAACATCCCGCCAAAGGCATAGAACACGCCAGACAACGCGTAGATCATCAGCAGGTTCAGGCCGACGTTGACACCAGATATTTTTGCCGCTTCCGGGTTACCGCCAATGGCAAAAATGTTCTTACCGAAGCGGGTTTTGTTCCACAACACCCAGACGAACGCCACCGCAATCAACGCGTAGAAGGTGATGTAAGAGAGACGGAAACTCCCCAGCGCGACAAAGCCCTGAGCAAAGGTAGAGAAGCCACTGTCAAAACCAGAAATTGGCGACGCCCCGACAAAGTCGTAATAGAGCGAGTTGATGCCATAGACGATGATCATCGTGCCGAGCGTGGTAATGAACGGCGTCACGTTGAGATAAGCGATAATCAGACCGTTGATCAAACCGATCACCGCACCAATGGCACAGACAATCAGAATAACCAGCGCAATCGGCATCGTCGCCATTTCCGGGAACACTTTGTTGGCGTTATCCATGGACTGCAATAATGTCGCAGCCACCACTGCCGCCAGCCCTACCTGACGACCAGCAGAAAGATCGGTCCCCTGGGTGACAATTAACCCTGCCACACCGAGCGCGATAATAATACGCACCGATGACTGGGTGAGAATATTACTTAAGTTCAACAGACTTAAAAATGTTGGGTCCTGGAAAATAATAATCGCCAGCAAAACTAAAAGAACGACGTAAATACCGCCCTCTTTCAGGTAAGTAAGAAAACTTTTCTTATTTAACGCACTCATGGGAAGCCCCTAATCTTAAAGGTGCAAAGACGCAAGACGCAGAATTTCGTTTTGCGTTGTTGTTTTTGTATCGACAATTCCGGAAACGAGACCATTGCTCATGACCAGAATACGGTCTGTTATCCCTAACAACTCAGGCATTTCAGAGGAGATAATAATAATCCCCTTGCCTTTCTTCGCCAGTTCGGCAATTAACTGATAAATTTCAAACTTCGCCCCGACATCAATACCGCGCGTCGGTTCATCGAGCATTAATATTTCTGGTTGCGTTAGTAGCCAGCGACCAATAATCACCTTTTGCTGATTACCACCGGAGAGCGAACCAATTTGCGTCCGATGACCCGGCGTTTTTACCCGCATCGAATCAATCACCCACTGGGTATCGCTTTTCATCCGCGAGTTATCCAGTAAACCAACTTTATTTTTGTAGTTGCGAATATTGGAAATTAACGAGTTAAAACCAATATCCAGATAGGCATAAATTCCCGTTGAGCGGCGCTCCTCAGTTACCAGTGCAAATCCGTGGTTTATGGCTTCGTTGGCATTATGGTTATTGATCTGTTTGCCGTGCAACGTAATGGTGCCAGCCGATTTCTCGCGAATACCAAATAACGTCTCAACAATATCGGTACGTTTCGCCCCCACCAGCCCGGCAATACCGAGGATCTCCCCTTTATGCAGATCAAACGAGACATCGCGAATCGACGGCTGGCGCAGTGACGTTAGGTTACGCACCTCGAGGATGACTTCGCCCGGCTTGTTTTCTTTGTCAGGAAAACGCTGATTAAGAGAACGCCCAACCATCATGGCGATGATCTTGTCCATCGTCAGTCCTGCCAGCGGTTCGGTGGCGATCCACTGACCGTCGCGCAATACGGTAACTTCATCACATAACTGGAAGATTTCTTCCATTTTATGCGAGATATAAACAATACCGCAGCCGCGCTCTTTTAATTTACGAATAATAGTGAACAGATGATTGACCTCTTTTTCGGTTAACGAAGAAGTCGGTTCATCCATAATCACAATTTTCGCGTTATAGGAAAACGCTTTGGCGATTTCGATCATCTGCATTTGCGAAACGGATAATGTGCCGACGCGCGCACGCGGATCGATATCAATATCCAGTTCATCAAAAATCGCTTTGGTTTCGCGGTACATTTTGTCCTGATCGACAAACATGCCTTTGGTGGGATATCGCCCCAGCCACATGTTATCCATCACCGAACGTTGTAATACCAGGTTTAACTCCTGGTGTACCATCGAAATACCATTTTCCAGTGCCTCTTTGGCGGAATGGAAATCGATCTCTTTACCCTGGAATAAAATGGTGCCGGAGTCTTTTTGATAAATACCAAACAGGCATTTTAATAATGTCGATTTTCCTGCACCGTTTTCCCCCATTAATGCATGGATAGAATGTGGCCGGACTTTTAAATTAACGTTATCAAGTGCCTTAACACCAGGAAAGGACTTGTTGATACCGCTCATTTCCAACAAGTATTCCCCGGAAGACGGAGTCGTTGAGCTGACCATATAATTTTACCTTGTTGGCCATACAATAAGGGCGCAGTAAACGACTGCGCCCAATCAGTCTTATTTCTTGCTGAATTCAGCCAAGTTGTCTTTATCTACGCCAACATAAGGTACGCGGACCACTTTGTTGTCGATTTTCCAGTTGGTGCCATCAGCCGCACCTTTGCCATCGGCCAGGTTTTTCGCCAGATCAAAGGTCGCTTTCGCCTGGTTGTTAGCATCGTTCAGTACTGTGCCCGCCAGTGCACCGGATTTCACCAGCGCCAGCGCTTCTGGCAGCGCATCGACGCCAAACACCGGAATGCTGGACTTGTTGTGTGCTTTCAGTGCTTCTACCGCGCCCATTGCCATCGCATCGTTGTTGGCGATAACCACTTCGATTTTGTTGGCGTTCGGGCCAGACAGCCAGGCGTCCATCTTATCTTTCGCCTGAGCGGTGTCCCACATTGCGGTATCTAACTGTAACTGTTCAGTTTTGATGCCTTTATCGTTCAATTCTTTAATCACGTAAGTGGTACGTGCTTCTGCATCCGGATGGCCCGGTTCACCTTTCAGCAGTACGAACTGAATCTGACCGTCTTTGTTCAGATCCCAACCCTGATTCGCCGCCCAGTGTTTAGCAATCAAATCGCCCTGAATAATGCCGGACTCTTTGGAGTCAGTGCCAACGTAGTAGGCTTTGTCGTAGCTATCCAGCGCCTTACGAGACGGTTCTTTGTTGAAGAAAACCACCGGCACGTTTTGCCCACGCGCTTTCTCAATCACCGTACCCGCAGCTGCCGGGTCAACCAGGTTGATTGCCAGTGCCTTCACCCCTTTCGCCAGCAATACGTCGATCTGATCGTTCTGCTTGGACTGGTCATTCTGAGAATCATTCATCAGCAGCTGAACATCTGGCGCGGCTTTCGCATCTTGCTCAATAGCCTTGCGCACTACAGACATAAAGTTATCGTCGTACTTATAGATTGTTACACCAATGCGAGTATCAGCAGCGTGTGCAGCGGCACCGAATAACATGCTGGCCATCACAGCAGACAGGGTTAACACCTTCTTATTCATGGTATCTCCGGTTTTTCTTATGCAGGGTAGTGCTTGAGATAAATGCTCGGCGGGGCAGTAGAGTTAATGAAGTGTTACTGAACGCCGAAGCTCACTTTTTAAAATTCGTTCTTCCATGCCCGGTAACGCTCCAGAAAACGGCTTTAATTGTTGTTATGACGCTATTACCTCGGTGAAAGTGATTATTCACTGTTACATACGGGTTACAACATTAAAACGGTGCAATCATAGCTATCACATTGTTAAGATACTGTGAAATCACTCACAGATTGAAAGCGGTTACATCGCCTGATTTGTTGAGTTAGTGATCGCCGCCGCATTCTGGCGCGTTGCGACAGAATGGCGACGCACTAACGTCGGCATAAAACAGTGGCTGGCACGAGGATCAATATTGCCTGCTGCCCCCTGCAAGGCCAGTTCGGTGGCTAATTTAGCCATTGAAGCAATGGGATAACGCACGGTCGTTAATTGCGGGTCGGTGTAACGGGCGATGGGAATATCATCGAAACCGATGATTGAGAGATGTAACGGAATCGCAATGCCATTATCTTTTAATGCTGTCAGTGCGCCAGCGGCCATATTGTCGTTATAAGCAAATACAGCGGTAAGTTGTAGATTGCGCCCCAGCAGTTCAACCATCGCCGCCTCACCGCCCGGCATGTCCGGCGTACCAGTGCCAATCCAGCTTTCCGGCGGAATAATATCCTGCTCTTTCAACGCACTCATCCAGCCTGCTTTACGCATGGCGTCATCTTCAATGCCGTGGCTGGAAGAAAGATAACCAATACGTTGATGACCGTTATTCAGCAACATGCGCGTCGCCATTCGGGCACCGCTGAGATTATCCAGGCAAACGCAACGATGGGCGTACCCCGGCACAACGCGGTTGATTAACACCATACCGGGAATGTTATCCATAAATTGCGCCAGTTCATCGTCACTCAATGCTTTTGAGTGAACAATCAACGCATTACAACGCTGGCGAATTAACACCTCAATGGCGTGACGCTCTTTTTCCGCTTCATGATAGCTATTGCCGATTAGCACGTATTTCTGATGCTGCTGGGCGACCAGATCCACCGCTTTTACCAGCGCGCCGAAAAACGCATCAGAAACGTCCATCACCACCACGCCAATGGTGTCGCTAACCTGAGTTGCCAGCGCCTGGGCATTGGCGTTTGGCCGATAATCCAGCTCACTCACGGCTTTCATTACTGCTTCACGCGTGTCGGCACTGACCAGCGTGCTGTTATTGAGCACCCGGGAAACCGTTGCCACAGAGACGCCAGCCTGACGCGCTACATCACGAATGGTGATCATATTCACTACCTGTTATGAGATTGCAGTAAATGACTGCTTGCTGGCGGCTATTTTGTCAGCACTGAATACAGGACTTCGTGAATCGAGTCACAGCAATGGAAACGGTTACAGCCGTTTTGTTAACGAATGTAATCCAGATCGTTATCTTGATGTTTTAGATATTGCCGGTCCGGCAGCACGCAAAGTTAACTGACGCCAGAGCCATTCCACCGGCCCCTGGCGGAAGTAACGCAGCCAGATAACAGAGAAGAGGATATTCGCCAGCCATACCGGAATAACAAACGCCAGCAGCTCCAGGCGGTCAAAATGCATAAACAAACCGAGGTGGTAAAAAAGCGTGGTACAAATCAGCGTTTGCAATAGATAGTTGGTCAGCGCCATCCGTCCGACGCAGGCGATCGCAAGCACCAGCTTAAAGCGGCTCAATTGCGGCCAGAAGCCATAAAACAGCGACGCATAGCCAATCGCCTGAAACGGCGCACTCAGTTCCCGCGGCATTTGAAGTAAGAAGGCACACCAGCGATACGCCCAGTCCAGCTGCCATTGCAGGGCGATGGCAGGAAGGTTAATGGTCACCCCAATCGCCACCAGCACAAAACCAGTACGACGATAGTGACGTAAGCTGAACTGCCCTTTCAGCCAGCCGCTGCGCATCAGCGCCGCACCAATGAGCATCATCCCTGCCAGTTGCCAGCCATACTGTGCGCCCAGTGCCAGTAAACTGTTGCCAACACCATCGGCACGATTACTGATCGCTTCAACGCCGCCGTGAAGCTTCCAGTATTTTTCATACAAAATAGCCGATGCATCCGGCGTCCAGGCGCGGCTGGTCTGGCTGTCGGAAATCAGCCCCAATAACAGCAAAACGCCAAGCCCCACCAGCCCGTAAGCCAGCAGAATATCGCCGTCCCAGAACAATAAACCGTGAATAAAGCCCAACAAGACTAACAGCGTTAACCGCGACTGGATCCAGCGTCTGCCACGGGGCAGCAACATTTGCAGGCCAGCACCAAACAGCAGCGCAAAAAGCGTGAGGAATTTCACCTGGCCGATGAGATCGAGAAATGCCCAGGTCCATGCATCCTGCGGCGTAATAGCATCGTACCAGGCGGGATTGAGATAAGCCGCCTTTGGTAGCCCAAAGGCGCTGATGTTTAATAGCAGGATCCCCAGAATGGCGACGCCGCGAACAAAATCGAGCGTGACGTTGCGCTCCATGGTTCCTGCCTTTTAATCAGTTGTGATGGCGCACAGCGCGCAGAAACTCGTGGCGCGTATTCTGACTGGATTTGAACAATCCACCAAGAGAGGTCGTTGTCGTGGCACTGGTTGCATCGCGGATGCCACGCGCCTTCACGCAGTAATGCACCGCGTCGATCGAGACAGCCACGTTATTGGTGCCCAGCAGCGTTTGTAGCGCAATAAGAATTTGCTGCGTCAGACGTTCCTGCACCTGCGGACGCTGGGCAAAGAACTGCACGATACGGTTAATTTTTGACAGACCGATCACCGAATCTTTCGGGATATAAGCCACCGTCGCTTTGCCATCGATGGTAACAAAATGGTGTTCACAGGTACTGGTCAGAGTGATATCGCGCACGGTGACCATTTCATCGACCTTCATTTTGTTTTCAATGAGGGTGATTTTCGGGAAATTGGCGTAATCCAGACCGGAGAAAATTTCATCGACATACATTTTAGCGATGCGATGCGGCGTTTCCATCAAACTGTCATCAGCCAGGTCGAGATTCAGCAGCTGCATGATTTCGGTCATATGACCAGCAATAAGGCTTTTGCGCGTTTCGTTATCCATTTCATGCACGGGCGGGCGCAGCGGTGTTTCCAGTCCTCTCGCAACTAACGCTTCATGAACCAGGGCCGCTTCTTTACTGAGTGATGGCATTTATGATTTCTCCTGCAGGTGTGACGCCTCCACCCTGCGTGGGGGCAAAGTTATTAAGCTGATTTACAGCTTGATTATTGTGCGTGAGGCGGCGCACATAATCCAGTATTCACAGCGATAATTATTGTAATTGCCGCTGCCTTTCATCAGCAGATGTTAAAACATCGTTATGCAAATACGGAAGTGAAAGTTACTCACAGCACATTGAATAAACGGTATGATGAAGAAATTGCAAACAACACAACAAGGAGCCACGCATGGAAATGCTCGAAGAGCACCGCTGTTTTGAAGGCTGGCAGCAACGCTGGCGACACGACTCCAGTACCTTAAACTGCCCGATGACGTTCAGTATCTTTCTCCCCCCCCCTCGTGATCACACCCCGCCACCAGTGCTGTACTGGCTTTCCGGATTAACCTGCAATGACGAGAACTTCACCACCAAGGCGGGTGCCCAGCGGGTAGCGGCGGAACTGGGGATTGTACTGGTGATGCCAGACACCAGCCCGCGCGGCGAAAAGGTTGCCAACGACGATGGCTACGATTTAGGCCAGGGCGCAGGCTTTTATCTTAATGCCACGCAACCGCCGTGGGCGACGCATTACCGGATGTATGATTATCTGCGCGATGAATTACCGGCGCTGGTTCAGTCGCAATTTAATGTCAGCGACCGCTGCGCCATTAGCGGTCACTCAATGGGTGGTCACGGTGCGCTGATTATGGCGCTGAAAAATCCGGGTAAATACACCAGCGTTTCGGCCTTTGCGCCCATTGTGAATCCGTGCAGCGTCCCGTGGGGAATCAAAGCGTTTAGCACCTATTTAGGTGAGGACAAAAATGCATGCTGGAATGGGATAGTTGCGCGCTGATGTATGCCAGTAACGCGCAGGATGCGATCCCGACGCTTATCGATCAGGGCGATAATGATCAGTTTCTTGCCGACCAGTTGCAACCTGCGGTATTGGCAGAAGCCGCGCGCCAGAAAGCGTGGCCGATGACGCTGCGTATTCAGCCGGGATATGATCACAGTTACTACTTCATCGCCTCTTTTATAGAGGATCACCTGCGCTTCCATGCGCAGTATTTACTGAAGTGAAAGTCCGCCCGGTTCGCCGGGCATCTTCTCATCAGAAGCGATAATCCACTGCCATAAAGTAACGACGTCCGTCTTCGTTATAGCTGTAGTCGTCACGACTGAGATCCTTGTCGCCAAGGTTCAGCACGCCTGCGCGCAGTTTGACGTCTTTAGTCACCTGCCAGGCCGCGCCGGTATTCCAGATGGTATAACCGCCCGGTGTTTTAGCCGTCGCGCTGTCGGCGCGTTTCTGCCCGGTATAGTGACCAGAAACATAGAATGACCAGTCTTCCAGCGCCAGCGGTTTCCAGTCCAGCGTACCGTTAGCAGTATGGAACGGCAGATCGGATAGCGGTTTGTTTTCGCCGTTGCTGACATCACGACCATCGTTGTAGGTGTAGTTGATCGACAGTTTCCATTCATCGTTGAACGGAATTTTCAGTTCGGTTTCCACGCCCTGAATACGAGCTTTGTTAACGCTGTAGTAGCTAAATACCGGTATGCGCCGTCCGTTAGCGCCCGTCTCAAAACCAACAAAGTTTTGGTAGCCCGGTGCAGCGTTGACGTCAGACGTACGGCTGATGCTGATACGATCTTTCACATCGTTACGGAAAACGATAACGCTGGATTCACCCCCTTCCAGCCAGCCTTCTTCACCCATGTAGTAAAGCCCCAGCTCCCAACTTTCGCTGGTTTCTGGTTTCAGATCCGGGCTACCCACAATCTTACATGCGCCACGGCAGGAATTGCTCGTCCAGTCAGGGCTAAGTTGCAACAGAGAAGGTGCTTTAAATGCCGTCGCCCAGCCCCCTTTCACCGTTACGGTGTCGGTGGCGTTATAAACCATGTAGGCACGCGGACTCCAGTGTTCACCGTAGGTTTCGTGATCGTCCATACGCACGCCGGTCGTCAGCGCCAGCGGCTCGAAGATCCGCCATTCATCTTCCACAAACAGCGCGTACTGGCTGGCAGACGTTTTGGAGCTGGTTCCCCCGGTCAGGTTCACCGCATCGCTAAGTTTGTCGTGACGCCATTCACCGCCAACCGTGAGAAACTGATTAATCGCCGTCAGCGGCAACGTGTATTTGCCGTCGACCGTATTGCTTTCGGAAGTTATCGGGCTGCTGTTGCCAGGGTTTTTGTTCTCGACTTTCTCACCGTAGGATTTCAGTTCGCTGGTGCCGTAATCCCAACGCCCATTATGGCTGACGCAGTAGTTCTGGCGTTCCAGGCGGTTTTTGTCCAGCGAATCGGAATCACGATCCTGACGGTCGAAACCGTATCCGGCAGTAAAATCGTGATTTTGATTCGGTGTCTAGGCAAATTCGACATTGCCGTCGCGGCTGGAGAATCCTTCAATACGCGGCGTTTCTCCGGTATCGGTGGTCGTTGAGTTTTGCGGGTCATCCTTTTCACGTTTTGCCAGGCTGCCGTAAGCTTTCATTCCCAGCACACCATCAATTAATGGTCCACTGGTAAAGAACTGACCGTTATAGGTATCACCGCGATCGCGATGTTCCTGAATGGTGGTATCGACGGTAACGGTACCCGACCATTTCTGACCGATTTTTTTGGTGATGATATTCACTACACCGCCGAGCGCATCGGAGCCGTATAGCGACGACATCGGGCCACGAACCACTTCAATACGTTCGATGGAATCGACCGGGATCCAGTTCAGATCGAAATCATTGTGGCGGAAGACGGCATTGCGGGAGTTAACGCGTTTACCGTCGACAAGAATCAGGGTGTAGCTGCTGTCCAGACCACGAATACTAACGCCCTTACGGTTATCCCCTTCGTTCGTCAGTTGTACGCCAGGCACTTCTTTGAGGACATCCTTCAGATTCTGTACCGGTTTTCGCTGCAGGTCTTCCTGGGTAATGACGCTGATACTGGCGGGTGCATCTTTAAGATTTTGTTCCACGGAAGATGCAGTGACAACCATCGTTTCGCCATCATCATCGACCGCTAACACAGGCCATGCACAAGAAATAGCGGACAAACACAGCCCGACCCGTACGAAAGGGTTCAACCTAAACATTCCATATCTCCATGAGGTAACTACGAAAATAAAATGGGTATCGCTCACATCTTCTTTACGTCCCCTTGCGTACGGCAGCATCGCGGTGGACTTATTTGTATGCAGGTGATCATCCCAGAAAGCCGGAACAGCCTCTGATTTGTCAGCCTTTTTTGATTGCGTCGTAACGATAATGCAAACGATAACAATTATCAATCCAAATGTTAAATTTTATATCCGCATGATTTGTCAGGGAAATGGAATTGAAAAAGCCCTCTCGGTTGAGAGGGCTTAGCAAGGAAGGGAGGAAACTTATTTCTTATCGTTCTGCGGGAACTTCATTTCGCTGTAGCGTACGAAGTGAGTTCCTTTAATCAGCTTGTAGCCGAACCAAATAATCAGGAACAGCGGGATACCAATATACGTTGCCGCTACGCCGCCCCAGTCAATGGTATCTTTCAGGAACGCTTCGTAGTTCTGGCCCAAAGTGATAATCAGACACAGAATGAATGCGAAGATCGGCCCCAGTGGGAAGAAACCTGAACGGTACGGCAGATCGTTAATGTCGTGTCCCTGCAATACGTAACCGCGACGGAAGCGATAGTGGCTAATGGCAATCCCCAGCCAGGCGATAAAACCCGTCATCCCGGAGGTGTTCAGCAGCCACAGGTATACCGTCTGGTTGCCAAACATGGAGGTCAGGAAGCACAAACCGGCAATCACCGTCGTCGCATACAGCGCATTACGCGGCACGCCACCACGCGACAATTTAGCGAAAATGCGCGGCGCTTTACCGTCACACGCCAGGGTGTACAGCATACGAGTAGACGCATACATACCGGAGTTACCTGCTGACAGCACCGCCGTCAGAATAACTGCGTTCATCACCGCCGCCGCAGAGAGCAGACCCGCGTGCTGGAACACCAGGGTGAACGGACTGACGCTGATGTCTTTAACATCGTTACGCAGCAGGCTCGGATCGGTATACGGAATAATCAGGCTGATAATCAGGATCGCGAACACATAGAACAACAGGATTCGCCAGAATACCTGACGTACCGCGCGTGGAATGTTTTTCGCCGGATCTTCGGACTCGCCTGCAGCAATACCGATCAGCTCGGTTCCCTGGAAAGAGAAGCCGACAATCATAGCTACGCCGATCATCGCCGCAAAACCACCAGCAAACGGCGCTTCGCCGATTGTCCAGTTGCTCCAGCCCGCAGGCTGCGCGCCTTTGAAGATACCGATAATCATCAGCACACCAACGATGATAAAGACAATAACTGTCGTGACTTTGATCAGTGAGAACCAGTATTCCGCTTCACCAAAGCCGCGAACAGAGATGTAGTTCAACAGGAAGATAACGCCGAGGAACAACGCACTCCAGATCCAGCCCGGTGTATCCGGGAACCACCAGCTCATGACCAGCTGTGCTGCAACCAGGTCAACGGCAATAGTCACCGCCCAGTTGTACCAGTAGTTCCAGCCCAGCGCGAAGCCAAAGCCTTCTTCAACATAGTTCTGACCGTAAGTGGCAAACGAACCGGAAACCGGCATATATGCAGCCAATTCACCGAGACTGGTCATCAGGAAGTAAACCATCAGGCCAATCAGCATATACGAGAGCAATGCCCCGCCCGGACCTGCCTGAGAAATCGTTGCGCCAGAGGCAACAAAAAGACCTGTACCGATGGAACCGCCAATGGCAATCATCGTCAGGTGACGCGCCTTTAATTCACGGCGTAAGCCCGGCGCTTCTGTAGTTTTAGTTTCGGAACCCATACAAAAATGCTATCCATCTTAAAAATGATGGCGCGATTGTAGCAGACGATTGGCAATCCTTCCGGCAGAAATACACGGTTATAAGACACCTTCATGATCGCCCAGGGATTATAAGTAAAGCAGCCAATCTCTTTTCTGGCGAATGCATGCTGAAGGCGCTGCGTCACGAAATCGACACAGCACCAGCATGTTCTTGTACAGCAACTTAACGCGGCACATTTGCGGGATCGCAATAGTCCAGAAAGCGCCGTAGCGCGTTGGAAAGGTGTTTTTGCCGATGATGTATACGCCACAACGTACGCATCAGGCGCGGCAGAGGGACCGCAACTTCACTTAATGTGCCTGCCTGCAATTGATCTTCAATCACACGTCGCGACAGGCAACTAATTCCCAACCCATGACGCACCGCATGTTTGATTGCCTCGGAGTTACCTAATTCCATCGCCATCTCAAACTTCGGTAAATGTGACAGCAACAGATAATCGACAATATCCCGCGTGCCGGAACCGCGTTCACGCAGGATCCACGGCGCAGCGGCCAGCTGTTCTAAGGTGACCGGACCACGAGCCAACGGCGAAGTCGGCGCGGCGAAAACCACCAGCTCGTCTTCCAGCCACGGTTCAGAAATGATTTCAGTGCTGTGGCACGGTCCTTCAATAAAGCCAATATCAACGCGGAAATCCAGCACCGCTTGCATCACGTCCTGGCTGTTCCCAACGCTAAGTTCAATCGGCAACTGCGGATAATCATGGCGATAACGGGCGATAACTGCAGGCAGAATGTAGTTACCGATGGTACTACTGGCATAGATACGAATCGCGCCGTTGTCTTCGCGAAACAGTTGTTCGATTTCAACCGCCTGTTCAAGCAGTGCCAACGCTCGCGGATAGAGCAGCCGCCCGTGTTCATTAACAACCAGTCTTTTCCCCACGCGATCAAACAGTTGAACGCCAAGCTGCCCTTCCAGGTCAGTCAAGGCTGCGCTCACTGCTGATTGCGACAACGCCAGCATCACCGACGCCTGGGTGGTTGATCCACTTTTCAATACTTCTGCAAAAACTTCCAACTGCCGGAGGGTGATGTGCATAGTCGCTTACCACTTATAAAGATTAATTATAAATATATAATCAATTTTATTTTTAAACCAGTTAGTCGTAACCTTATGCCCGGTTAAAGGAGAGGGTTATGACGAATATCACCTTACAGAAACAACATCGTACACTGTGGCATTTTATTCCGGGGTTAGCCCTGAGTGCAGTTATCACCGGGGTCGCCCTGTGGGGTGGTTCCATTCCCGCGGTTGCGGGTGCCGGGTTTAGTGCCCTCACCCTCGCAATCTTGTTGGGGATGGTTTTAGGCAACACCATCTATCCGCACATCTGGAAAAGCTGTGACGGTGGTGTGCTGTTTGCCAAGCAATATTTATTACGTCTGGGTATCATTCTTTATGGCTTCCGTCTGACGTTCTCGCAAATTGCCGATGTCGGTATCAGTGGGATCATCATTGACGTGCTGACGCTGTCCAGTACCTTCCTGCTGGCTTGCTTCCTGGGGCAGAAAGTGTTTGGTCTGGATAAGCACACCAGTTGGTTGATCGGTGCCGGTAGCAGTATCTGTGGTGCTGCCGCGGTACTGGCGACTGAGCCGGTAGTGAAAGCGGAAGCCAGTAAAGTAACCGTGGCTGTTGCAACCGTTGTTATCTTCGGGACCGTCACGATTTTCCTCTACCCGGCGATATATCCGCTGATGTCTCAATGGTTTAGTCCGGAAACTTTCGGTATCTACATTGGTTCTACTGTGCACGAAGTGGCGCAGGTGGTGGCGGCAGGTCATGCCATCAGCCCGGATGCAGAAAACGCAGCAGTTATTTCCAAAATGCTGCGCGTGATGATGCTGGCTCCGTTCCTCATCCTGCTGGCGGCGCGTGTTAAACAGCTGTCTGGGGCGAACAGCGGCGAGAAAAGCAAAATCACTATTCCGTGGTTTGCCATCTTGTTCATCGTAGTTGCCATCTTTAACTCGTTCCACCTGTTACCGCAGAGCGTGGTGAACATGCTGGTAACGCTGGATACCTTCCTGCTGGCAATGGCGATGGCGGCGCTGGGTCTGACCACTCACGTCAGCGCGCTGAAAAAAGCTGGGGCGAAACCTCTGCTGATGGCACTGGTACTGTTTGCCTGGCTGATTGTTGGTGGTGGTGCGATTAACTATGTGATTCAAAGCGTCATCGCATAAACCACTACTTCTTGCTCCTGTTAACCCGCTATCATTACCGTTTTCCTCCAGCGGGTTTAACAGGAGTCCTCGCATGAAATACATTGGAGCGCACGTTAGTGCTGCTGGCGGTCTGGCAAATGCCGCAATTCGCGCCGCCGAAATCGACGCAACCGCGTTTGCCTTGTTCACCAAAAACCAACGTCAGTGGCGTGCCGCACCGCTCACGACGCAAACCATCGATGAATTCAAAGCCGCCTGTGAAAAATATCACTACACATCGGCGCAAATTCTTCCCCACGACAGTTATCTGATCAACCTCGGACATCCGGTCACTGAAGCTCTGGAAAAATCGCGCGATGCCTTTATAGATGAAATGCAGCGTTGCGAACAACTGGGGCTTTCTTTGCTCAACTTCCACCCTGGCAGCCATCTGATGCAGATTTCAGAAGAGGATTGCCTTGCGCGTATTGCCGAATCCATCAACATTGCGCTGGATAAAACTCAAGGTGTAACAGCGGTGATTGAAAACACCGCCGGTCAGGGCAGTAACTTAGGGTTTAAATTCGAACATCTCGCGGCGATTATCGACGGCGTGGAAGATAAATCCCGCGTCGGCGTCTGCATTGATACCTGCCATGCTTTCGCTGCCGGGTATGATTTGCGTACTCCAGCCGAATGCGAAAAAACGTTCGCTGATTTTGCCCGTATTGTCGGCTTTAAGTATTTGCGCGGGATGCACCTTAACGATGCGAAAAGTACCTTTGGCAGCCGCGTTGACCGCCATCATAGCCTCGGTGAAGGCAATATCGGTCATGATGCGTTCCGCTGGATTATGCAGAACGACCGTTTCGACGGCATTCCGCTGATCCTTGAAACCATCAACCCGGATATCTGGGCAGAAGAGATCGCCTGGCTGAAAGCGCAACAAACTGAAAAAGCGGTAGCCTGAAGATAAATAACCGGGAAAAGGAGATCCTTGCAATTTTACGGCGTAACCCGCTGATTCAGCAGAACGAAATTGCGGACATGCTGCAAATCAGTCGTTCGCGCGTTGCGGCGCATATTATGGATTTAATGCGCAAAGGCCGGATTAAAGACAAAGGTTACATTCTCACCGAGCAGGAATACTGCGTAGTGGTGGGGACAATCAATATGGATATTCGCGGGATGGCGGATATCCATTACCCGCAAGCGGCTTCTCATCCCGGTACAATTCATTGTTCGGCAGGCGGCGTTGGACGCAATATCGCCCACAATCTGGCGCTGTTAGGCCGTGACGTCCATTTGCTTTCAGTGATTGGCGATGACTTTTATGGCGAAATGCTCCTGGAAGAAACGCGCCGTGCCGGCGTGAATGTCTCCGGCTGCGTTCGTTTGCATGGTCAAAGCACATCGACGTATCTGGCAATTGCCAATCGAGACGATCAAACCGTGCTGGCAATTAACGATACCCATCTGCTGGAACAGTTGACACCGCAACTACTGAACGGGTCGCGCGATTTACTTCGTCATGCGGGCGTGGTACTGGCTGATTGCAACCTGACAGCCGAGGCGCTGGAATGGGTCTTTACCCTCGCTGATGAGATCCCGGTGTTTGTCGATACCGTTTCAGAATTCAAAGCGGGCAAAATCAAACACTGGCTGGCGCATATTCACACCCTGAAACCCACTTTACCGGAGCTGGAAATTTTATGGGGACAGGCGATCACCAGCGATGCTGACCGTAATGCCGCAGTGAATGCATTGCATCAGCAAGGTGTTCAGCAACTGTTTGTTTATTTGCCCGATGAGTCAGTTTATTGCAGCGAAAAGGATGGTGAACAATTTTTGCTGACTGTGCCAGCGCATACGACGGTAGACAGTTTTGGTGCTGACGATGGTTTTATGGCGGGTCTGGTATATAGCTTTCTGGAGGGAAACAATTTCCGTGACAGCGCCCGTTTTGCGATGGCCTGCGCGGCAATTTCACGCGCCAGCGGCAGCTTAAACAACCCTACCCTGTCTGCCGATAACGCGCTGTCATTAGTGCCAATGGTGTAACAATGTTGCCGGATTCGACGCTTGACCGCATCTAATCCGGCTCATAAATTGCACACTACGCTAAACCAATAAAGAACCCGGCAATGGTGGCACTCATCAGATTAGAAAGTGTCGCCGCCGCCAGCGCGCGTAAACCAAGCTGGGCGATTTCCGGCGCACGGTGTGGCGCAACCGCAGAAAACGCCCCCACCACCACCCCGATAGAACCAAAGTTAGCGAAACCGCACAACGCGAAGGAAATAATCGCCACGGTTTTAGCATCCAGAGTGCCAGCCGTTTGCAGATAGGGTGAGAAATTGAGATAAGCGACAAATTCATTTATTGCCAGTTTCTGTCCAATCAAACTCCCGGCAAGATTTGCATCACTCCAGTCAACACCCATTACCCACGCAAGTGGGGCCAGCAGGTAACCTAAAATGGACTCCAGCGAGGCATGTTCAAAACCAAACCAGCCGCCAACGCCGCCGATAATACCGTTAATTAACGCAATGATGGCGACAAATGCCATAACAACTGTCGCTACACCGGCGGCGATTTTCAGCCCGGTCATTGCCCCTGTCGCATCGGCTTCAATAATGCTTTTTGGCGGTGTTTCGGTGAAAGAGAGGTTATTAAAAGAAACCTGCGAAGATTCCGTAGCCGGGCTTAACAGGCGGGCAAACAAGATCCCGCCAGGGATCGCCATTAACGATGCCGCCAGCAAATATTCCACAGGTACGCCCAGTGCGGCGTAACCAATCATTGTCGAACCAGCAATCGAGGCCATGCCACTACAAATCGCTGTAAATAATTCATTGCGATTCAGACGATCGATAAAGGGTTTGACGATCGCCGGAATTTCGTTTTGCCCGAGGAAAATGGTGGTGACCGCGACGAATGACTCGATCTTGCTGATATTTAAAGCTTTCTGGAAGATACCGCCGAGAATGCGAATTAAGATCCCCATCACACCGATGTAGTAGAGAATACTCACCAGTGCAGTGACGAAGATAATTGCCGGTAATACCCTGAAACCAAAGATAAATCCTGCGCCATCAAATAAGGTATCCATTTTCGGTCCGACCAGAGAACCGAAGATAAATGCGCTACCTGCGTCGCTGTACGCCATCACTTTGTGGACGCCAAAAGCGACTTTTTCTGCGACCCAACGCCCTGGCGGTAACCAAAGCATAATCCCGCCAATCACGACCTGTAACACTAACGCCGCGCCAACGGTACGCAGGCTGATCTTCTTCTTGTTTACTGACAGTAAAAACGCAATTGCCAGCAGTACCACCATTCCCAGAACACTTCTCATGACATCCATAGTGATTATCTCTTCATGTCATTTTGGGCGACGGCTTTCTGCCCATCAGAAATAGCCGGGCCTGCATCTTGCGATACTGTCCCGGCTTGTTATCAACACTTAATGGGTTTTGATGTAGCCGCGCACGCACTCTTCGACTAAGCCCCAGAACCAGTCGGTATCAATAGTGATGCCGACTTTGGTATTAGCGGGCTTGCCAAGAACGCCCAGTTCGTCGCAGACCGTACGCCCGTAGCAAGGGCCGCTGTTGACGTCCACTTCGACGTACATATCCTGGGTTTTAATGCCATCAGGGTTGATCAGATAACCAATGCAGGTGGCGTCATGCACCGGGCCGCCAGCCAGGCCGTAGTATTCGAACTGCGTTTTGAGAGTGAAGTTCATGATGTCGCTGAACAGCTCTCCGGCAGGGCCGCCTACCCTTTCCATCCGAGCAATTACATCCGGGGTGCAAACGGTCTGGTTGGTAAGATCGAGGCCCATCATCACTAATGGAACGCCGGAGGTGAACACCACGCGGGCGGCTTCCGGGTCGGCAAAGATATTGAACTCGGCAGATGGGGTGAAGTTGCCTGTACCGTAAGCGCCGCCCATTAGCACAATTTCACGGATTTTGGGCAGGATTGCGGGTTGCATACGCATTGCCACCGCGATATTTGAAAGCGGACCAACCGGCACCAGAGTGATATCGCCATCGCTTGCCATCAGGGTATCGATGATATATTTCACCGCATGGGTACTTTCTGCCTGGCGGGTCAGCGGCTCGAATACCGGGCCATCCAGTCCGGTTTCACCGTGAATATTATCGGCAACGATTTGTTTACGCATAATGGGTTGCGGCATCCCCGCATAAACCGGAACATTAATCTCCAGTTTCTGGCAAACATTCAGGCCATTAATTAATGTTTTATCAAGCGTCTGATTACCCGCTACAATAGTGATGCCTAATAAATCTATTGCCGGATGTTTCGCTGCCATCATCATTGCAATAGCATCATCATGACCCGGCTCACAATCCAGAATAATTTTTCTCTTTTCCATTGTTTATTTCCTCTGTTTCCAGTTGCGTTATTTTTTTCTACAGCAAAGAAAATTCGACCGGGCCAATGATTGAATCTTAACAACAGCGTACGTATGCTAAATATGAGAAATCTCATAGCGGATAAACATCGTGAAAGAAATCCACAATAATGACCTTAAGCAGCAATTGATGAGTGAATCTGCGTTTAAGGATTGCTTTTCAACGGATGTTTCAGCCGATACGCGGCTGTTTCATTTTTTAGCGCGTGACTACATTGTGCAGGAAGGGCAACAGCCGTCATGGCTGTTTTATCTGACGCGAGGCCGCGCCAGGCTTTACGCCACGCTTGCCAATGGTCGCGTGTCGCTGATCGATTTCTTTGCCGCTCCCTGTTTTATTGGCGAGATTGAGTTAATCGACAAAGACCATGAACCGCGTGCGGTGCAGGCTATTGAAGAGTGTTGGTGCCTTGCGCTCCCTATGAAACATTACCGTCCGCTGTTATTAAACGACACCCTATTTTTACGAAAACTTTGCGTCACCTTAAGTCATAAAAATTATCGTAATATTGTTTCTTTAACTCAGAATCAATCATTTCCGTTAGTGAATCGCCTGGCAGCATTTATATTACTCTCACAAGAAGGTGATCTTTATCACGAAAAGCATACGCAAGCGGCAGAGTATTTAGGCGTTTCTTATCGACATCTTTTATATGTTCTCGCGCAATTCATTCACGACGGTTTATTAATTAAAAGAAAGGATATCTAATTAAAAACAGAAAGCAGTTGTCAGGACTGGCGCTGGAGATGGACCCGGAGAATAAATTCTCCGGGATGATGCAGTAAAAATTATTTGCAATAGCGCGATTGCCGGATGCAACGCTTAATACGTTTTATCCGGTCTACAAATCGAGCATTACGCCAGACCAATAAAGAACCCGGCAATAGTCGCACTCATCAGGTTGGAAAGCGTTGCTGCTGCCAGCGCCCGTAAACCAAGCTGGGCGATTTCTGGAGCACGTTTTGGCGAAATAGCCGAAAATGCGCCAACGACAACACCGATAGAACCAAAGTTAGCAAAACCACAAAGCGCAAAGGATATAATCGCCACGGTTTTCACTTCCAGCGTGCCGCCCGTTTGCAGGTATGGGGAGAAACTCAGGTAAGCGACGAATTCGTTAATCGCCAGTTTCTGCCCAATCAGGCTACCAGCAAGGTTGGCATCACTCCAGTCCACACCCATGATCCACGCCAGCGGTGCCAGCACATAGCCAAAAATACTTTCCAGAGAGGCATTGGCGAAACCAAACCAGCCGCCAATTCCGCCGATAATGCCGTTGATCAGCGCAATAATTGCGACAAACGCCATTACCACCGTCGCTACACCAGCGGCGATTTTCAGCCCGGTCATCGCACCGCTCGCCGCCGCTTCGATAAAGCTTTTTGGCGGCGTTTCGCTGAACGACAGATTTTCAAATGTGACCTGCGAAGGCTCGGTTGCCGGGCTAAGAATACGTGCAAACAAAATACCGCCGGGGATCGCCATCAGCGATGCCGCTAACAGGTAGTCAATTGGTACGCCCATTCCGGCATAACCAATCATCACCGAACCAGCAATGGACGCCATCCCGCTACAAATTGCGGTAAACAACTCGTTGCGATTCACGCGATCGATAAACGGTTTAACGATCGCCGGGATCTCATTTTGCCCGAGGAAAATAGTGGTAACCGCAACAAAAGATTCGATTTTGCTGATGTTGAGGGCTTTCTGGAAAATGCTGCCAAGGATGCGAATCAGCAGCCCCATCACGCCAATGTAGTACAGCAGACTGATGAGCGCAGTAACGAAAATAATCGCCGGAAGTACGCGAAAGGCGAAGATAAAACCCGCACCGTCAAACAGGACATCCATTTTCGGCCCAACCAGCGAACCAAAAATGAAGGCGCTACCGGCATCACTGTAAGACATCACTTTATGAACGCCTAATGCCGCCTGTTCTACTGCCCATTTTCCCGGTGGGAAGTAGAGCATGATGCCACCAATAGCGATTTGCAGCAGCAGTGCGGCTCCAACCGTGCGCAAACTGATGCTCTTTTTATTCACTGACAACAGAAATGCTATTGCCAGTAACACCACCATCCCCACAACACTTCTCATTATATCCATAATGATTTTCCCTTCATGCCAGTAAACCCGGCGTCAGCGCCAGGTTTTGGTATGCTTGATGAGTACGGGCGACGGCTTTCTGCCCGTCAGAAATTAACCCGCGAGACGCTGGTATTCTTTGGCAATTTCACTCGCCAGAATGGCGTTGTTGAACACCAGCTGGATATTGGATTTCAGGCTGTCACCGCTGGTCAGCTCAGCAACGCGCGCCAGCAGGAACGGTGTACTTTCTTTACCAATAACGCCCTGCTCTTCGGCTTCGGCGACGGCTTGATCTATGGCTGCATTGATAGATTCCTCCGGCATCGCAAACTGTTCCGGGATCGGGTTCGCTACCACGAGGCCACCGTTCAGCCCGCTTTGCCATTTCACCGCCATTGCACGGGCAATTTCACTGGCGCTGTCGAGACGAATGCTGACGTCAAACGAGCTGGTACGGCAGAAAAACGCAGGCAGCGCTTTAGTCTGATAGCCAATTAACGGCACACCGAAGGTTTCTAAATACTCAGTGGTTAATCCTAAATCGAGAATAGATTTCGCCCCGGCACAAACAACGGTGACATTAGTATTTGCCAGTTCTTGCAAATCGGCAGAAATATCGAAGGTATGTTCCGCCCCGCGATGCACACCACCAATTCCCCCGGTGGCAAATACTTTAATTCCGGCAAGCGCCGCAATAATCATCGTTGAAGCCACAGTGGTTGCGCCATTTTTTCCGGCGGCAACAACAAAAGGTAAATCGCGACGACTAACTTTGGTCACGTTATGCCCTTCACGACCCAGTAATTCAATTTTTTCTTTGCTTAAACCCACTTTCATCACGCCGCCAATAATGGCGATAGTGGCAGGTACTGCGCCCTGTTTACGAATAGTTTCTTCTACTTCAATTGCGGTCTGGGCATTTTGTGGGAACGGCATCCCGTGAGAAATAATGGTCGATTCCAGCGCCACAACCGGTTTTTTGTTTTTTAAAGCGTCCTGCACTTCCGGAGAAATTTGTAATAATTCAGGGGAAATTTTTAATTCAGACATTCTGCGTTCTCCACTAACGATATAACGTTGGCAATCGATAAATCGGGGTTATTGGTGTATTCACAGGAGAGCGCCATTGACGAACATCCCTGTGCGAAACGAACAGATTCGGCAAACGGCATTCCGTCTACCCAACACGAAGCAAGTCCCGCCATCATGGCATCGCCCGCTCCGGTAACATTAATAACATTGGTTTTGATCGGCGCAGACCAGCCATTTTCACCGCTGATATCGCTGTAATAAACGCCGTCGCCGCCCATGCTCAATACCAGTCGGTTCAGGCCATGTTGATGGAACCAGGCAGCAACTTTTGCCACATCGTCACGCCCTGACAGCGCAATCCCACTCAGGGTTTCCGCTTCAAGGCGGTTTGGCTTCAGAGTGTGGTTCTGATTTAGACGGTCGCGCACTTTGACACATTTCCACGCTGAAACCGGATCGACAAATACGGGTACGTTGGCGGCATTATCCAGAATCCATGCCAGTGCCTCTTCACTGATATTACAGTCCGCGACAATGACCTTTGCCCTCTGAATAAATTCACGGTGCTGTGCGAGATATTCAGCTGTAATAGCGTTGCTAATATTCATGTCATTTATAGCAACCAGCATTTCACCGGTATTATCGAGTAATGATAAATAACTCGACGTATTTTCTCCCGGCACAATCAGGCATTTATCGACATAAACACCAGATTGATTGGTTTGCGTTAGCAGCGATTGACCATAAAAATCACTGCCTACGGCGCTCAGTAGCCAGGCTTTGTTACCCAGCAACGCCAGGTTTTGTGCAATATTGCGCCCTACTCCACCAGGCGTAAATTTTATTTTACCTGGATTTGAATCCGCATAATTTAATGATTCATGTGAATATCCGGCGACATCAATATTCGCCGAACCTATAATTACGACATAATCCTTTTCGCGCATAGCACGTCCTCTGGTAAAAAATTACCAACCCTGTCAATCCACAAGAATATAGATACTGCAAAGACGGTTTAAACATGTGTTCATATTTAAACATGTGCTCATAGTATGCATGTTTTACGTAAAGTAAATTACCGCCAGAGAGGCAAAATGGGCAGATTTGAGCAGGCTCACAAAATGCGATTAAATGCCTGAATTACAAAAGCGAGGAATTTGTGACGGGATGCACAGAACAGGAACACTAAAAAAGGGCAGAAAATAATCTGCCCTTGAGGAAATAACCTTAGTGTTTGATGAACGTTTGAAGTTTCTACTGAAAGATAAAACCATTTAAATTCATAAAATTACATTCACAAGCTGGTCATTCTCTTTGCGCTCATCAAATGTTACAGGGCAGGAAATTTCTGCCCTGTAACACACCTTTTATTACGCTGCTTTCGCTACTGCGTCCACTTCCGGACGTTTCAGGAAGGCATAGGCCAAACCCGCCACCAGCGTACCGGCAATAATTGCTACCAGGTAACCCAATACCGGCGTAATAGCGCCAGGGATCAGCAGAACAAACAGACCACCGTGCGGTGCCATCAGTTTCGCACCAATCGCCATTGAGATTGCGCCAGTCAGCGCCCCACCCACGATACAGCACGGCAGCACACGCATCGGATCACGAGCAGCAAACGGAATTGCACCTTCCGAAATGAAGCACAGTCCCAATACCAGAGCGGCTTTGCCACCTTCCTGCTGCGCTTTGTCGAATTTGCGACGCGCCACCATTGTTGCCAGGCCCATTGCCAGCGGTGGCACCATACCTGCCGCCATAATCGCCGCCATCGGGCCATAGGTTTGAGTACTCAGCAGACCCACACCGAATGCGTACGCTGCTTTGTTTACCGGACCGCCCATGTCAGTACACATCATGCCACCGAGGATCGCCCCCAGCAGAACCGCATTCGCAGTCCCCATGGTCTGCAGCCAGTGAGTCAGCCCTTCGAGAATGCCAGCAACTGGTTTACCGATCAGGTAGATCATCGCCAGACCGACCACCAGACTGGAAATTAGCGGAATGATCAGGATCGGTTTCAGCGCCTCCATACTCTGCGGCAGTTTCAGTTGCGTACTGATTAACTTCGCAATGTAACCAGCCAGGAAGCCCGCAATAATACCGCCAATGAAGCCAGAACCGGTGCTGACCGCCAGCATACCGCCAATCAGACCCGGCGTGAGGCCCGGACGATCGGCAATGGAGAAGGCAATATAACCTGCCAGTACCGGCACCATCAGCGCAAAGGCTGAACCACCACCAATCTGCATCAGCGCCGCTGCCAACGTACCCGGCTCTTTAAACGCTTCGATACCAAAAGCAAAAGAAAGCGCGATACACAGACCACCAGCAACGACCATCGGCAGCATGTAAGAGACGCCCGTTAGCAAGTGACGATAAGCGCCTGCACTCTCTTTCTTACCTTCAGTGGTCGCCGTTTGAGCTTTGCCCGCCGGTTCATACGGCGTTGCTTCAGCAACCGCTTTATCCAGTTCCTGCGAGGTTTTCTTCAGCGCCAGACCGGTAGAGGTACGATACATCGGTTTACCAGCAAATTTCGCCAGATCCACTTCGATATCTGCCGCCACAATCACCAGATCCGCTGCGGCTACTTCCTCGGGAGTGATTGCATTACCCGCGCCAACAGAACCACGGGTTTCAACTTTCACCCACCAGCCACGTTTTTTCGCTTCGGTTTCAATGGCTTCAGCCGCCATAAAGGTGTGTGCTACGCCAGTCGGGCAAGCAGTCACCGCAACTACGCGTTTCGGACCGCTGGCGGCAACCGGTGCTGTCGCAGTGACCGGCGCAGTGTAAGGTTTCGCATGGCCTTTGGCTTCACTCAGGAACAGCTCAGGGTGCGCAACTGCCCGGGAAATATCACCCAGCCAGACATTTTTACCGTTCAGCGCGCTGTCATTCGGGATGGAATCACCGAGAACAATCGCCATTTCTGCGTCGTTCGGATTGTCGATGATTTCCAGTTTTGCTTTTCGCGCCGCCGCGCCCAGCAGGGTCTTCGCCATATAGGCGCGTGCCTGACCGAGATTAGCGTCAATAATCAGCAGCGTTTTCATTATGCCTCTCCTGCTGTCAGTTAAAAGGTTGTAAGTCGACGCGCGCCATCATTGCGGCCAACTGCGGACGATCGGTAATACCCACATTGCTTTGACTTACCGCCAGGGCTGCAACAGCTGTCGCCAGACGCAGTGTGTGTTCACTGGATTCACGCATCAGCAAGCCATAAATCAGGCCACCAACCATAGAATCCCCTGCGCCAACGGTGCTTACGACATCGACTGACGGTGGTTTAGCGATCCATTCGCCGGAGGCATTAACCCAAAGCGCGCCTTCGGCACCCAGTGAAATAACAACATGCGCAATACCTTGTTCACGTAGCGCATGTGCAGCTTCAATCACATCTTTCATTTCAGGCAGTTTACGGCCTGCCCAGATTTCCAACTCGCGGCGGTTAGGTTTCACCAGCCACGGTGCCGCTTTCAAACCTGCTACTAACGCTTCACGGCTACTATCAAAGATAATGCAAGGACACTGACTACGCAGGCGAGTCATCCAGTCGGTGAACGCTTCCGGGCTGACGCCTGACGGTAAGCTTCCGCTGACACAGACCATATCGAACTGACCGAGCCAGCTCAGAGAATCAGTCACAAAGCGTTCCCAGTCGGCGGGGGTGACTTCGAAACCCGAGAAGTTGAAGTCGGTCACTTCGCCGTCTTTTTCCGTCAGCTTAACGTTAATTCGGGTGCGCCCCTGTACAACCTGGAAACGGTTGGCAATGCCCAGCTCGCTGAACAGTTGCTGAAAACCATCCTGATTGTCTTTACCCAGGAAGCCGCCAACGGTGACATCAATTCCCAGGTCTTTTAATACTTTGGCCACGTTGATGCCTTTACCCGCCGCATGCAGACCGGTGGTTTTCACCAGGTTCACTTCGCCGCGTTCAATTTCCGGGCAGAAACCAACAAGGTCATAAGCCGGATTAAGGGTGATCGTAGCAACACGTCTGCTCATTATGCGCCCTCCCCAAGACCAGCAGCGATAGCGTCGCCAATGGCTTTCAGCGCCTGTTCAGCATCTGCACCCTGGGCGGTAAAGCGTAGGCGATGACCTTTCTTAACGCCAAGTGCCACAACTTTCATCAGACTACGTCCGTTTGCCGGTTTGCCGGTGCCATCAAGGTTTGTCACGGTAATATCACTGTTAAATTGTTTAATGGTATTGACCAGCATGGTACCTGGACGAGCATGCAGGCCGTGTTCATTGCGCACCACAAACTCCGCGCTTAACACGTCGTCGGTCGGCGCATCATCGCTGGTCAGCAGCGCCAGCAACGTTGCCGCATCCGCTTTCAGCAAGCGGTCAGCTTTATTGTCGAGCAACAAATCAGCGAGACGCTTAAGAACCGCGATGGGCTGATCGTCATTCATCGCCACACTCACCAGCATGGCTGCCGTTTCGCCGTCCACATCAAAAGCATTTGCCGCACGGCTTACCGCAATCGCACTACGCAGATTGCCTTCGGCGCTATCGCTCAGCCAGATACCCTGTCCGAGATTCAGCGGTTGTTCATTGATGGCTTTGGTGACGAAAGTGGCGTCAACTGCCCTCGCCTCTTTCAGACGCGCAGCGTTCAGCGCCTGAAGAGTCAGCAGATCGCTGGCGACGATATCCAGCGTCAGCATTTCGTTGTCGAGCTTCAGCTGCTCACTCTGCTTTTCGCCCATCAGTAATGCGCGAAGTTCTTCTGCTGTTGTTGCTGACTTCAGTTGTTCAGCAACGGAATCATCGCTCAGTACGTGGGTCAGCTGGCGTAGCAGGCCCAGATGTTTATCCGAGCTGGCAGCAATACCGATTGCCACGTACGCTACCTGACCGTCACCCCAGGTGACGCCTTCCGGGAACTGAAATACCTGAACGCCGGTTTTCAGCACCTGATCGCGGGTGTCGGTAGTGCCGTGTGGAATAGCAATACCATTGCCGAGGAACGTTGAGGTTTGCTGTTCGCGCGCCAGCATGCCATTGACGTAGCCTTCTGCTACATTACCGGCCTGCACCAGCGCCGCAGCGACCTGGCGAATCGCCTCTTCTTTGTCTCCGGCCTTTTCGCCCGGATGGATGTCCTGTACGGATAACTGGAACATAGTTCTCCTCTCTTGCTGAATTGAAACGATTCAGCCTCTATGAGAAAAAAAGCGCCAACCTAGCTTAGGGTTAAAGACAAGATCGCGCTGAAACGTTTCAAGAAAGCATAATACTTCTGTTTCAGCACGCAAGGAAAGCCGTAAAGTTATGAGCAAAAGTTTGATGTGCTGCACAATTTTTTGTCATTTTTCCTAATTGCTGATGGGAAAATCCGTTATCAGCAATTTCATTTCAGCAGCGTCAGCAGCCAATCAGCAACAGTGA
This sequence comes from Shigella sp. FJ200513, assembly GCF_040495915.1. Taxonomy (NCBI): domain Bacteria; kingdom Pseudomonadati; phylum Pseudomonadota; class Gammaproteobacteria; order Enterobacterales; family Enterobacteriaceae; genus Shigella; species Shigella sp. FJ200513. The sequence goes on from NZ_JBDYCV010000020.1 coordinate 48,862, forward strand.
AATGGCATTTTGATTATTCGTGGCGCTTTTGATTTCGCTGTCTGTTTATTTTCTGACAAGCAGCGTAAACTCCGCGTCTTCCTCTTCCAGTGATCGACCAGCATGCATAACTCCCCCGCAGTCTCCAGCGCGAAATCGTTTGACCTGACCTCGACGGCGTTTTTAATCGTTGCCTTTCTCACCGGTATTGCGGGTGCTCTGCAAACCCCGACACTCAGTATTTTCCTTACCGATGAAGTACATGCCCGTCCGGCGATGGTGGGATTCTTCTTTACCGGCAGCGCTGTCATTGGGATTCTGGTAAGTCAGTTTCTCGCTGGGCGCTCTGATAAGCGCGGCGATCGCAAATCGCTGATTGTCTTTTGCTGCCTGTTAGGCGTGCTGGCCTGCACCCTTTTTGCTTGGAATCGCAACTACTTTGTTTTGCTATTCGTTGGCGTCTTTCTTAGCAGCTTTGGCTCGACCGCTAACCCGCAAATGTTTGCCCTTGCCCGTGAACATGCCGACAAAACCGGACGTGAGGCGGTGATGTTCAGCTCTTTTTTACGCGCTCAGGTTTCACTGGCATGGGTCATTGGCCCACCGCTGGCTTATGCGTTAGCGATGGGTTTCAGCTTTACGGTAATGTATCTGAGCGCAGCGGTAGCGTTTATTGTTTGCGGCGTGATGGTGTGGCTGTTTTTACCGTCGATGCAAAAAGAGCTTCCGCTGGCGACCGGCACGGTTGAAGCGCCGCGCCGTAACCGTCGCGATACGCTACTGCTGTTTGTCATTTGTACATTGATGTGGGGCTCGAACAGCCTGTACATCATCAACATGCCGCTATTTATTATCAACGAACTGCATCTTCCCGAGAAACTGGCCGGTGTGATGATGGGGACCGCCGCCGGGCTGGAAATCCCGACGATGTTGATTGCCGGATATTTCGCCAAACGTCTGGGTAAGCGTTTCTTAATGCGCGTTGCTGCCGTGGGTGGCGTCTGTTTTTACGCAGGAATGCTGATGGCGCATTCACCTGCCATTCTGTTGGGCTTGCAGCTGCTAAATGCTATTTTTATTGGCATTCTGGGCGGCATCGGGATGCTCTATTTTCAGGATTTGATGCCCGGTCAGGCAGGTTCAGCCACCACGCTCTATACCAACACGTCGCGCGTGGGCTGGATCATCGCAGGATCAGTGGCGGGCATCGTCGCCGAGATCTGGAATTATCACGCTGTGTTCTGGTTTGCGATGGTGATGATTATCGCCACTCTGTTTTGGGTAATGACTCCAACTTACTGATAGTGTTTTATGTTCAGATAATGCCCGATGACCTTGTCATGCAGCTCCACCGAT